>JAQYAV010000022.1 GCA_029338675.1 Lachnospiraceae bacterium | reverse complement strand
TATTACAGTTTTTTATTCTCTATTATTAGTTTTAAATGCGAAGAATTATGTTAGTAGGATACAAAAGCAGTAGTACTTATTACTCGCCACGCCGACAAATCCCAGTATGTCGGTGTGTTTAACTGAAAGACGAATTGAAGCCACAACGAAAAAAGAAAAAGGGAATCATGGATTTGGCATTTTGAATATCCGGGAGGCGGTAGCAAAGTATGACGGAGAATGCCAGTTATCCGTGGTGAAACAAAAGGAAGATTTGTATGAGTTTCACTTTGAAATCATGATTCCGATTCCGAGTTAAATTTTTTCTTAAACTTACCTAAGAACGGATTTTGTATTTGACTATTTAGGATATACTATATAAGGAAGGAGTGATAAGATGAATGCAAAACAGTTGTTGCAAGAGGCAGAACGTAATAAAGAACAAATTATTAAAGACAGACGTTATTTGCATATGCATGCGGAAACAGGGTTTGACTTGAAGGAAACCATTGCTTATGTAAAGAAAAATCTTATTGATATGGGGTATGAGCCAAAAGAATGTGGTAAGGCAGGACTGGTCGCATTGGCGGGCGGTAAAAAGCCCGGTAAAGTATTTATGATTCGGGGAGATATGGATGCACTTCCAATACAAGAGGAGGCGGATGTGGATTACAAATCTCAAACAGGAAATATGCATGCATGTGGTCACGATATGCATACTTCCATGATGCTTGGTGCAGCCCGATTACTGAAAGAGCATGAGGATGAAATTGAGGGAACGGTAAAGTTAATGTTTCAACCTGCAGAAGAAATCTTTCAGGGCTCGAAAGATATGATTGAGTCAGGATTGCTTGAAAATCCAAAGGTAGATGCGGCGCTAATGATACATGTTATGGCAGGAATGCCATTTCCGGCAGGAACGGTAATTGTTAGTGGAGCAGGAGTCAGTGCACCTGCTGCAGATTATTTTACGATTACAATAAAAGGAAAAGGTTGTCATGGTTCTATGCCAAATGTAGGAATTGATCCGATTACGGTTGCAGCACATATTATTACGGGATTGCAGGAGATAAATGCAAGAGAGCTGGCAATTTCGGATGAAGCAGTGTTGACGATTGGTAGAATTCAAGGTGGAAATGCAGGAAATGCGATTCCTGACCTTGTAGAGTTGGAAGGTACCATTAGAACCTATGATGAAGAGGTACGGGATTATTTAAAATCCAGACTGGTGGAAATGTCACAGGGAATTGCAGCTTCTTTTCGAGCAAATGCAGAGGTGAGCTTTGGTAGTGGTTGTCCTACTTTGGTAAATGATGCTGATTTGGAATCCTGTATGGCGATATATATGAAAGAATTGTTGGGACCGGAAAATGCATTTACAGCAAGGCAGCTAGAGACTATGGCAGGCTCAAGTAAGGCCCCAAAGACGGCAGGTTCGGAAGACTTTGCATATGTTAGTCATGAGGTTTCGTCAATTATGCTGGCACTTGCCGCAGGGCAGCCGGAAAAAGGATATTGTTATCCACAGCATCATCCAATGGTGGAATTTGATGAGAATGCATTATCTCTTGGGACAGCAGTTTATGCATATAGTGCTATGAAATGGTTGGAAGAACATAAATAGTCAATTGTGAAAGTCCGATTTTCACTCGCTTGTTAAAGCTGTTAGGGGATATTTACTCTGATCAAAAGCAAAATGACAAGGCAATTGAGCAATATAACAAATATATCGAGATAAAAGATGACAATGACTATGTTTACCTTTCTCTTGGAAAATGTTATTGGCGTAAAAATATGTTTGAAGATGCACTTATCAATATGAAAAAATCTTATGAGTTGTATTCAAATAGCGATGAAGTAATGTGGTATCTTGTAAGAATAAACTCAGTTGCATTTGAAGGTGAAATTGGCAAGATTCTTGGACCTGTTGAAACTCAGTTTGGATTCCACTTAATTTATATCGATAATATAACAGATGGGGAGTTACCTGATTTTGAGGTTGTTGTAAATCAGGTTAAGAGTGCTGCTTTGCATGATAAGCAACAGAAAGTTTATGATGATGAGTTAAGCAGACTTCGTGAGAAATATATAATAATTCATAAGAAAAATCAGGGTAAATTTCAAAAAAGGTGCTTGCAAAAATGCAGGCACCTTTTTACAATGTGAAATATGAAATATTAAGTAGAAAGATTGTTTTCATAGCAAAGAGGAATGGAAGACAAGGTGCGGATGTTATGGCTGATAGTTTATTTGCTGATGAGTATATAAAATGTAAATTGTGCCCCAGAAAATGTAATATTAACAGATATAAAAGCCATGGCTTCTGTGGGGAAACTGCCATAATTCGTGCAGCAAGAGCCTCTGTTCATATGTGGGAGGAACCGGTCATTTCAGGAGAAAATGGTTCGGGTACTATTTTTTTCAGCGGTTGCAATATGAAGTGTGTATTTTGTCAGAATCATACTATTTCAATTGGTGAAAATGGCAGAGAGATTACCACAAAACGGCTTGTGGAAATTTTTTATGAATTGGAAGAAAAAGGGGTTAACAATATAAATCTGGTAACTGCAGACCATTTTATTCCATCTGTTAGTAAGTCAATTGAAATGGCAAAAAATAAAGGGTTTGAATTGCCTTTTTTATTTAATACAAGTTCTTATATTTCGGTAGATGCTTTAAGACAGCTTGACGGTTTAATTGATATTTATCTGCCTGATTTTAAGTATTTTAAAAGTGAAACGGGCAAATTATATTCTAATGCACCTGATTATCCTGATGCGGCGAGGACTGCGATAAAAGAAATGGTCAGGCAGATGAAAAGGTTTGATAAGCCTTATTATATAGATGAGAAAAATGTAATGAAGCACGGAGTAATTGTCAGACATTTGCTTATGCCGGGTGGTCTTTTAGAGGCAAAGCTAATAGTAAGGGAATTGTATGAGACGTATAAAGATGATATTTTTATAAGTCTTATGAATCAATACACACCGATTTTGGTTAATGTAGATGACTATCCGAAGCTTATGAAGAAAGTTACCGAAGTAGAATATCGAAAGCTTATAGATTATGCAGTTGATTTAGGTGTAGTTAACGGTTTTATGCAAGAAGGAGAAACCTGCCTGGAAAGCTTTATACCGGAAATGGATGAAAGAGGAATTTAGGATTGGAAGGAAGAGAAAATGAAACCACTAAAAGATGAGATAAAAAAAGAATTAGCTGCAAGATTTGGACTTGCTGATACGGAGCTTGTTTTTCTTGCAGGCGGGAGAGAAGATAGCGATGGAATTGTTTTCACTGCATTGCAGGAGAATAAAAAGCTGGTGCTCAAGATTTCTCAGGCAGTTGATGAAGAACATGTGAAAAGTATTTTAGAATTTGCACATTATCTTGGGAATTCTGGAATTCATATCAGTAGTCCGATTGAGAATCAAAACGGAAAAATATATGAAGTCGCTAAAGATGGTGACACATTATGGATTGCAACTCTGATGGAATTCATAGTAGGATTTGTACCGGACGTGAATGAATTGCAGAAAAATGCATCGCTTGTGTACGAGTGGGGAAAGCTTACCGGTAAGATGCACAAGGCTTCAAAGGAATACCCTGTCTGGAAGAATATTTGTGAAGGGGATGAAAGATATGGATTTGAGGCGGAAATTGATTCCTTCATAAGCATGTCCCCTAATGCATTTATTAAGGAAAAATGGCAAGAGCTGAAAGAAAGACTGAAGGCTTTGCCAATCAACAGAGATACTTATGGGTTCATTCACAATGACAATCATCAAATGAATATCATTGCTTCGGGTAACGAGATTTCGGTGATAGACTTCGACTGTGCAGAGTGTCATTTTTTTGTGAATGACATTTTATTACCGGTTCAGGGGTTATTATTTGATGTAACCGGTGGGATGATGACGCCGATTTCAAAGCCTGAAGTACTGAAGGAATTCTATCGTCATTTTATGGATGGGTATAGAACAGAAAATGAGTTGGAGGCGTTTTGGCTTGGGCAATTAGGGGTCTTTTTAGAGTATCGCAGGCTACTACTGTATACGGTGTTACAGGGCTGGTTGTCCAATGATAAAAAGGCAGATGAAGCTTTTTTGAATATGATAAATCATCCTTGTGATTTGAATGTTTTGGAGTCTGTGCAAAAAGTCTAGGGAAAATGCGAAAGAAGAGCTTGAAAAACTTAAAGCTGCTATTGAAGAAAAACGTGAAGCCTTCAGACAAAATACTGAAAGCTTCCAACCACGTGCATTTAAGGTATTCAAACGTAAT
Source organism: Lachnospiraceae bacterium (assembly GCA_029338675.1). Taxonomy (GTDB): domain Bacteria; phylum Bacillota; class Clostridia; order Lachnospirales; family Lachnospiraceae; genus Coprococcus_C. The sequence goes on along the minus strand of JAQYAV010000022.1, from coordinate 12,793 downwards.
CCAAGGGCAAATAATAGAAAGCATCTCATTAATATGGAGACACTTAATCGTTATTTTAATAATGAATCACATGGAAAATAGTATAAAAGAAGAATATGTGTAGACTTAAATACTCGTTCATTTGGTTATGGACGAGTATTTTTTTACCATTCACTCCGAATTTGATACCATTCACTCCGAAAATAATACAAATAAAATATATGTGCTATAATGCGTATTGTTGAAACAGGATAAAAATATAGTTTATTGTACTTTTAGGTACGGTGTTCATTTTGGTGGATGTCTTTTGTTACAAAAGATTTATCATAAATATATTATATTGGGGGGAAAATCAGGCTATTAAATTATTCCAGCAGTAGCGGCAGCAGTTGTAGGTGCTGCAAAGCTGATGTCATAGTAAATGCATTATTTTGCATTGGTAAGGAAGAGAGGATACTTTAAAGAGTATCTTCTCCCTTATGTTAGGAGAGTGGTTCACATGAGTGATTTATTAGAAGTGAAAAATTTAAAAAAATATTACGGAGACTCCGGGGTAGCTGCATTAAACGGGTTATCAATTAATTTTGAAAGAGGCAAAGTTATAGGAGTTCTTGGACCGAATGGGGCTGGAAAAAGTACTCTATTTAAGTGCATTAATAAATTAATATCTTATGATGATGGAGAAATAAAGTTTTTAGAGATTACGGATAAGCAGGTTGGTTTTTTGCCAGAGGGTATGATGGCATATGAGTTTTTAACTGGAAGAGATCTTATTTTTCTGATCACAAAGATGCGTGAAATGGATCAAAAACAGGTAGAGTTGAAAATGAAGGAAATGGATGCTGTTTTGGATTTTCCACCTTTGAATCAGTTAGTATCTACCTATTCGAAGGGGAACAAGGAAAAACTTCTGATTTTTCTGACTTTTATGCATGAGCCGGAGATCGTTTTTATGGATGAACCGTTTACAGGATTGGATCCGGTTGTAATTCTTAAAGTGAAAAGGTACATACGAGAATATGCTGCTAAAGGGCATACTGTTGTATTATCTACGCATTATTTAGAAATGGCGTCACAATTATGTGATGAAGTAGCTATTATTTACCAAGGCGTTGTAAAGAAAAGGTGTAGTATGGAAAATAGCATGACAGATGGTGCAAGATTTTCTTATCTTGAGAAAATATACATGGAAGAATTGGGAGAGAACGCGTGAAAGGATTGTTAAAGTACATTGATATTTTGTCAATTTTTATTTTAAAGCCATTGGTAAACAAAATGAAAAAATCCCCTGTTCGTTTTTTTGCAACAATGCTTGTTGTTCTGAGTTTACTACTTTTTCCGGTTTTACTCATTGAGAAGCAAACTATTCAGATTATGTGGGGAAATGAGATATTGGGGCTTAATATATTACTTAGTATAGTCTTGATGCTGGTGGCGTTGTTGAAAAAAAAGGGCTCCATTAAGAACGAAAAAATAAAATTTTTGTCTGTTTTAAGCGGAGATATCCATAAAGCATTTATTGTTTACCAATGGGATGTATATCTTAAACAAGCAGGTATTTATTTGCTAATTGGTGTAATATGTTTATTAAAAATTAGAATCCAATTTACGGATGCAGTCATAGTTGGTGTTTTGTTTTTATTGCTTTTAAAGTGGGCTATGGATATATACTATTTATTTCCATATTTACGAAAAGGCAAAAAGGGGAAAAAACAGATTCTTATATCATATATATTTATATTACTAATGCAGATTTTGTTTCTTGGATTATGTAATTGGTTTTCTGCACAGATGTTGATTGTAGTTTGTGTAGCAATTCAGGAATTCATCATCTGTATTACAAAGAAAAAAATATATTTATCATGTGAATTAAATTATTCTGATATTTTGGAAGAAACAAAAACAGAGTGGACTAAAGGCAAAGGCTTTCAGCGTATTTACGAATTATGTCGGATATGCTCGCCAAAGACAGGTGTATATGCAGCAAAAGAGATAGTACAGATTTTAAATGAAACAATTCCACTGGTTTCAGCAAATGTTATGACAATTATTGTTTCTATTATTATGTTAGTAGCAACGCCATTAATATCTCAGGATGCTTTGAAGTTAGGGTTAGTAATAAGTATTTCCTATTTTTCTTTTTTGGTTGGACTTAATACATTTCCAAGAGAGATAAAGTATTTATGGATTGTAAAGAGTGTAGGTGGCTCACTGAGGAGGTTAATGCTTGGTAAGATAATTGGATGCATACTAATGGGAATGGTGGGTAGCGTGATTTATGGTGCAATATATTGCATAATAGGTAGTTTGTTTTTTCAAATACAAGTTAGCATGCTTATTCCTATCTTAAGGTGGTCAATAGTTACTTCGTTACCAATCGGGTGTTCATTGGGTATTATTTTAGGCTGTTGCATGCCTTATCAGATTATGGAAAAGGAAAAGGAAATCGATTATAAATACAATGGACTAGAAAGTAGTTTTTTGTTTTTAAATATTTTTTTTGTAGCTATACCTGTTTTGGTAAGTGGCGGTTTTTTGTATGATATAGATTTGATTATTTTAAAGGTAATTTGTATTGGGATGACGGCATTATTATTGGTAATTGCGCAAAAGATGCTGTCTAAAAAAATAATAAAGAATGAGTGATGAGGTGAATCTATGAAGAAAAATAGTTTTGTTTTTACATGGTCTTATGTTGTTACAATGCTTATAACGCTAACATTATACTTTTTGGAATTATTAGTTGATATTACAGTAGAAAATAGTTTGCTTTTTATTATATTGGGGGGAAGTGCAACGTATATTTTAACTGGTATAATTTATTCTATAAAAGAAGGAAAAAGAGATAACAATGCATGATTTACATCCTTTGATCAAATGTGTATGTGGTTTATTATGTTTCTTTCCGGGACAATGGCTTATTTTTCTTGTATTACATGCATGTACTTTACTTGGCTGCAATTGGATTGGTACAGTATTTCGCTCATCTAGTGATAGACGGGCTTTATTAACCATTAACTTCCAAAAGTAAAATTATGATAATATAGTAGAGAATTATGTTTTAGTCGAAAGATACAGCAAATTGGAAAGATTATGCTATTGTAGGGGGGAGATTAATATGCTTGTAGCTAAAGATATTTCATTTTCATATGAAAAAGGGAAAACAATAATTGATAATTTTTCTTATCATTTCAATAAAGGAGAATCTTATGTTATTACAGGGGAAAATGGTAAAGGTAAGACTACCTTATTAAAAATATTATTGGGGATTATTAAACCGGATACGGGTTCAGTGGAGAAAGATGAGGAGAATATTGTAGGTTATGTTCCTGATTACAATGGTTTGTATGAAAAATTAAGTGTTGTTGATAATGTGCGTTTTCGACTAGGGATCAATAATAAATCACTTGAGGATGTGAAAGATAAGTATGACGAATGGATGAGAAAATATGGTCTATTGAATTATAAAGATACATTAGTAAAAAACCTTTCTTTGGGAACCAAAAAGAAGGTAGGGCTATTGTGTGCACTACTGCTTTTTCCGGATATTATGTTTTTAGATGAGCCTACCGGTGGATTAGACGATAAATCAAAAAAAGAGTTAATAAAAATTTTGAAGGAATTAAAAAAAGACATGACGTTAATTGTAGTTACACATGATGCAGATTATATTAATTCGATGGACGGTATTTCCATAGTTTTGTGAGGTTATTATGGCTTGTGCGAGGATTTTTATAAAAAAAGAAATTAGAGAAATAATGAACTCGAAAAGGTTATTACTATCCTTAATTTTGGGATGTTTTTCTTGTTTGATAATGAATATCATATCAGTTATGCCGGGAACACACACACTTTTTTCACTTGATTTGGATAGAGTATTATTATGTGTAAACTATTTTGTAATATTCCTTTGTACTGATATCATATATGTTACGATGGTGGAGGAAGTTACGTCAGGAACATTTGATATGATTAAAATGAGCCAATGTAGCAAAAGTAAGATAATTTTACTTAAGTGTATGTTTCCAATCATTATTTCGTTTGCCTTTTTTGTTATTAATATTGTGATTAATAATGTGTGTGCAATGATTGTACCTAATCTATTGACGCTAAATGTTTGGGATTATACATACTGGCTTTTGGCTGTTTTGTCGGCTATAGGATGTAATTTGGTTGAATTTTCCAGATGTATAAGTAGCAAAAAAAATGTACCGCCAGATAACAATTATGTAACCTTTTTCTGGGGAGCTTTGTATGCAGTATTATTTTATATTAGTAAATATTTCTTGTTATTAACTATTACTATTGCGATATGTGTTACTTTTTTTATATATGGTTATACACTATTGCAAATGAAAAAAATACATATAACAGGAAGCAAGAGGCATATATTCGGAACCGGCAACATAATAAAAATAAAAGATGGTAATTATGTTAAGACAATTATAAGTAGAGAACTAAAAAGGTTTTTTAGTTTGAAAAAAGATGTTTTCAAAATAGTGTATTATATAGTAAGTATGTCAATTATTTACGTTGCCATGCCACAGGGCTTGTACCGGGATGTAATATTATGCGCTTTGATTTATGTTTTTTCACTTATTTTTTCAGATGATATTTTTCTGGAGTCGATAAAAGACGAAGTATATGAGAACATGAATGAAATTCTTATGCTTGCCAGAATTGACAGAAAAACAAATTATAGAATGTCTATGATAGTTTCTTTGGTATTAGGCTTACTTGCAGGATGTGTATTTTTCGGAATAAACGGCATTCTGTATGCAATTGGATTGATAGGTTCATTTCAATTTGGATATTGCATTTTATATTGGGGAACATTGATAATCAGTTTGGTTTTAGGTAACATTTTTGCGTATAAATATTTTATTTCGATTAAAGACGTTAAGCTGGTAAAAAAATATTTATATTCAGCAACAATTGTAATTTATGTTTTAATGTGTGTAATGGTACTATAATTTGATAAAACATTTTGCTCATCTGGTGTTAGACGAGCTGTTTTTTCACATTCACTCCGAATTTGATACCATTCACTCCGAAAATGAAAAAAATAAACATTTGTGCTATAATACCAAAAGTGGATGAAGAAAAGTACTATGGAGGAGAAAAATGTTAGAAACATTTATGGATTGGATAAGCATTATTTTTGGTTATTTATGTTAATTACAATTATTATCACAATACATGTGAGTATATACATAAATAATTAATTAATGATATTTTGCATGAGTCAATATACCAAATGGAATTGTAAAATCAATTAGGCATTTGCGAAACTCGTTAGTTGATATTAAAAACATATATATTTCAGGAGAAAACGAGTTTCGCAAACGCCTAGTAAAATCAATAATTGGGGGAATGGTTAACTAAGCATAATAGTTGAAGTGAAAATTAAATTTTTGCATGTCATATTGATTGTTCCATTGTATTTTTTTACTATTTGATTAATATTTTGTAGACCCAATCCGTGTTGATCCTTTTCTTCTTTCGAGGTTGGTATCGTATTATTTATAATATCAACATTTTTTTCAACCGGATTATCTATAGTCAAAATCCATGTTTCGTTATGGTTTTTGAAATTTATATGTATTGTTTTGCTACCGGAAATGTGGGCACAGGCTTCTATGGCATTGTCTAACAAATTCGAAAAGAGAATGCATAGGTCAACGTCGTCAATTAGATTTGATGGGATTGTGCCATCTACTATGATTTGGGTGTCACAGGAGCTTGCATCTCTTGATTTAGATGCAAGTAATGCATCACAAATAAAATTTCCGGTATTAAAGTTGTTATTTGTTTTGTCCCATATTAGTTGTACATGGTTCATGTATCGTAATGCTTTTTCATAGTTTCCATCGGAGATTAATGCCTTTAGTATTATCATTAAATTATTTGAGTCATGTTTGAAACGGCGCAGGTCTTTTTCTTTTGTATTTTGTTCATTATAATATTCTGAAAGATTTTTCATTTTATCGTTTAATAGCTCAATAACATAGTTTTGAGATAGTTCATTTTCGTTAAACAAAAGAATTTGGACAATTAAAATAATTATTAGAACAATTAATATTGCCATTAAAATTTGTGACACAGAAAGTGCTCTTCCGGATATTATTTCTGACCTAAAGATTACTGCTTCTAAAAGCATAACATCCATAATTATTGCAAAGAAAATCAAGTATATTCTTTTTGGAAGTGCATGAAAATATGTGTATAATACATTTTTCTTTTTTGTCTTGTAAATTAATAGCAAAAATATTAATGTAATTATAGTTGCAACACAATCAAAAAAAGCAGCATCTAATAATGAACTATCATATAGAGGAAAAATGTCTTGGAAAATATTGTGGAGACTCTGACCACAAAATCCTATTATAGAAATGTATAAAAGGTTTATCATAATATGATTTTTATTGCTTTTATAAAAAGAATGCATTAATAGTATTGATTTGCCATAATATGGGACAAAAAGAGCCTGATTAAGTGGCCTACTATTACGTAAGTTAGCATAGAAAAATAAAATAACAGATAGAAAATATAATGGAAGAATTAATCCTATCATTTTAGGTTTTTCAGTTCTTTTAAAATTAATACAGTGAAATATAAGTGATAAATTTAATATATCCAAAACGGATGGAATAAAAAATATTTTCAAATTGTATAGCATAGTAAATTACCTCTAGGCATTATTTATAATATAATTGGAATAAACTGTCATAAAATCATTGCGTTTTCCACGACTGATAGGAATTGTCTTTTGATTTTTCATTTTTATCGAAAACTTGTCAAAGGAACTGATATATTTCATGTTAACTACAAAGGATTTGTGGCAACGATAAAATACATCACCTAGTAATTCGGATACTTTAGAAAGCGTGTCGTGATATTCTAAATATTGATGTGCCGAATCTTCTAAATATATAATACAATATTTCCCATGTGCTTCTATATATGATATTTTACTTTCTTTGATATAGTAAGCACTACCATTAGATTTAATCTGGATAAAGTCATCCTTTTTAATTCTTGAAATAAAATCATCCAGAGCTTTGAATAATTTGATTTTATCAATGGGTTTAACTAAAAAGCGAAAGGTATCTACCTCGAAACTGTCAAAAACGATAGCAGGAAAACTTGTAATAAAGATAATTGTAGTATAATCATTGGCAATTCGAAGTTTTTTTGCTATTTCAATTCCGTTATATCCTTTATCTTCAAATTCATAGTCCAGAAAGATTAAATCAAATTTATTTTCACTGGATAATAATTTTTCCCCATTCTCAAACTCTTCTATAACATAGTCAAGGTTGTTGTTGATAAAGTAACTCATTATATATTCTTTAATTTGTGTGCGGAAAAAATCTGAATCGTCACATATTGCAAAAGAAAGCATGGACTTGTCCCCTTAAAAAACGTAATATACGTAATTGTATCAATAACGATAAAAAATGTCAAAAAATGGTGAAACAAATACACATGGTGTCATAACTTTTGCATTTTATTTACATATTTGTGATAGAAACTATGCTATCATAAATATGTAAATTTTTTTTGGATGGGTTGTTTTATGGGAAAATACAGAATTCTTATAGTAGAAGATGATGAAGCCATAGGCAAAATGATTGCCATGAACCTAAAGGTCGCAGGTTATGAAACTGTACTTTTTAATGATGGCGACAAAGCATGTGGTAGTTTCAACGAAGACCACGGATATGATTTGGCAGTTTTAGATATTATGGTTCCGGGAAAGAATGGCTTTGAAATTATGGAGATGCTAAAACCATATGATGTCCCTGTTATTTTTCTCACTGCAAAAGCTGATATTGATAGTAAAATACAAGGGCTTTCAGGTGGGGCTGAGGATTACATAGTGAAACCATTTGAAATATTGGAGCTTCTCATACGTATAGAAAAAGTACTGGATAGGACGAATAAAAGGGTGAATGCGATTGATTTCCTTGATATCGTAATAGATTTGGAGCAACGTACCGTTAAAAAGGGTCATGAAATAATAGCTCTTAAGCCTATGGAGTTTGAACTGCTTGTTGTTCTTGCGAAAAATAAAAATCGTGCGATATCCAGAGAAAAACTCCTTAGTATGGTATGGGGAACTGATTTTATGGGAGAATGCCGCACAGTGGATGTACATATAGGTCAATTGAGAAAAAAACTTGGATTGTCAGAAAACATAAGGACTGTATCAAAATTAGGATACAGATTGGAGGTTTAGCTTGAAAATTAGAACCAGGATAATAACCATAAGCTGTGTTGCCATTTTTATCGCGACAATCCTAAGTGAGGCAATTATCTGGAACATAAATAAAAAAACCCAGATTGATAATGCCCTTATGCAAGGATATATGAATATTATGGATACATATATGGAAATAAAGAACAAGCTAATGATATTGGCTGAACAGGAAAGAAATTCTTATTCAGTCATTAGTTATCTGATAAAAGAAAAGCAGGATGACTATATTATTTTTGCAATGGCTTTGGATAATGGTGATGATAATGCCGGTTATGAGAAAAAAGAATATAAGGATATTTATAACAATACAGCAATAACTGCAACAAAACTTATGAACAGGGATTTTCAGAATTCAATGGATTTTCAATATTCTGAAATAACATATGGAACCGCAAGGTACCTTATTATTGCCAAAGAGTGGGGAAATAATAACGATTTAATGATTTACCTGTATGATGTAACAGAGGTATATCAAAAGCTGTATGCCATAGTATACGGAATGATAGCGATAACAGTAGTAATAATGTTAATTGCCGGGATTGTCATTTTCTTTACAATAAAGGGTGCATTTAAACCTATGGACGATTTAAATAAGGCAGCAGCGTCTATAGCCGGGGGTAACTATGAAGAGAGAATAGAAATAAAACAAAAAGATGAAATTGGAATTCTGGGAGAAAGCTTTAATTATATGGCGAATGCGATAGAAAGTCACACCAGGTATTTGGAAGAAATGGAACATAGAAAAACTTTGTTTATGGCTGATTTATCTCATGAGTTAAGAACTCCAATGACTGCCATAAAAGGTTATGCAGAGACCTTGCTTACAATAAAACTTGAGCCGGAAGATGAGGAAGAGGCAATTGGTTATATTTATAATGAGAGTAGTCGCCTGGAACGTCTGGCGGAAAAACTTATGTTTCTTTTAAAGTTGGAACAGGGGCAGGGGATTGTTAGACAGGAACACTATATTAAAGACCTTTTCCATGGGGCAGTCGCGTCATGTAATTCCTCACTGGTTAATAAAGATGTTCAACTTCTTGTTAGTGAACATGGTGAGAAAATGCTGATGGACTTAGACCTTATGACAGAAGTAATAATTAACCTTATTGACAATGCCATAAAGGCCGGCAAAGAAGGAAATTCCATATATTTGACAGCAGGAACGGATGAAAAGGGTGTTTACATATCTGTTAAGGATAACGGAATTGGAATACCTAAGGAGGAAATTGACAGAATCTTAGAACCATTTTATATGGTGGACAAATCCAGAAGCAGAAAGACAGGAGGGGCAGGCCTTGGACTTGCTTTAGTTGCAGAAATCCTTAAGCAACATGAATTTGTGCTACAAATAAACAGTAAAATGGGAAGTGGAACAGACGTAAGGATTTACAATATGTTTACAAAACAATGAATACTTGATGAAAAAAGCCATGCTAGTATAAAAACGTAAAATTTAACTGGCATGGCTAATTTTTTAATATGACAGCTATGTAGGGCGCGGGTAAAACAAAAAACAATCTCCCCGCGCCTCTACACAGTTATAGGAGGAGAAAAAAATGAGAAGAAAAGCAAATAAATACGTTTTTATACTAGCAGGTGCTCTGGCAGGTGTCTTGTCGGGATGCCAGAAGAGTCCGGAGACTTCGGTTGTGAAGCATAAGGATATGGACAACATGATAGAGGAGGCTCAAAATACTGAAAATGCAGTCGTTAATGTCAATGAAGTGGCAGAGAAATATGATACATATCAGTTGGATTTATCAGATGAAAACCTGAAGGTGAGTGTACATGTGGATGCAAAGGTGGACATACCAAAGGTAGATAGTCTGTCTGTTACCAGGGTTGCACAAACTCCAATAAAGCAGGAAACCATAGACAAATTAATTGAGCTTACTATGGCGGGGGAAAAAATGTATGATGGTTCGGTGCTTTCTGTAAGGACAAAGGGAGAAATTGAAAGAGAAATTGCACAGATAACGGAGAGAAAAAATAATATAGCCCATGATGAGAATTATGACGTTTATGTTTCGTCATGCCAAATGAGCATTGACATGTTGGAAGAGGAATATATTAATTCACCGAATGAGATCGCATGGGAAGATTATATATCAGATGGAAAACTGACAGACATGGCTAATGTTGACCTCACAAACGAATTTTATAAATGGGCATATGATTTAAATGAAAATGGTTCTTTGTGTTATGTTGTAGACAGTGCTGATGAAGCAAACAGAAAGTCGGTGTATGCCCAGAATAATCCGCAATATGGAAATTGTATAAGATACAGGAAGGGAAATGTTGGGGAGCGTATTATTAGTTCTCCCATAACAGGTTCAACTAATTTACAATTAATTGACCATATAGGCGGGGATTCAGATTATATGATGTGGAAGAGTACGGATAATATACCTGCTGACCTGGTGTATGCTTATGGAGAAATAAAAGATATGAACACCAAACCAACAACCATAACAAGGGATGAGGCAATAAAGCAGGCTGAGGACTTTCTTAAACTGCTTGAAATAAATGATTTCACCTTAAATTCAGGGGATTTGTATAATGAGTGCTGCCTTGATTTGGAGGGAGTAGGATATAAGACATATTACATATTACAGTATACAAGGAAAAAGGATGGTGTTCCTGTAACATTTGATAACTCAGGTAAGCATGAAGAAGGCTGGGTCGGAGATAATTATGTAAAGAAATCCTGGAACATTGAGAGTATAGAATTTCGAATAAATGATGAAGGAATTATAGGATTTTCCTACAATGCACCACTTGAAATGAGAGAAACAGTGGTGGAAAAGACTGCATTAAAATCATTTGATGATGTTAAATCTACCTTTGAGCAGATGATATTGGTGTCAAATGCCACCAGCGAGGAAAGTATTAGAAAAGAAATAGAAATTGACAGGGTTGTACTTGGATATTGCAGAGTGAGTGAGGCAGATAGCTATGATACCGGTTTACTTATACCGGTGTGGGATTTTATAGGAAAAACAAGCACATATTATGTAGATGAATCATTTGCAACTTATAACTATGGAAGCATACTAACCATAAATGCCATAGATGGAACTATAGTTGATCGTAGTTTGGGATATTAGGGTATGAATTGTTTTGAAGATAGTTTACGTAGAGCGTTAATTTCAAAGAGGATGTTTATCGCAATAGCACTTCTTATATTCTATCAAAGCTTTTTGCATGTGCTATAAGTGGTGGTCTTGCGGAAGATATTGGAGTATATATCAGTGTGCAGTCTTACTTACTGCAGGAGAGATAAAATGAATACACAACAATTCGGTAAATTTATAGCTGAACAAAGGAAAGGTTGTTTCCATATCAAGCAAACATCAGTTGAAAAATAATTATAATACAGATGTACAGATTTGAAGTTGATGGAGGTGCAACATGCGTTATATGTTCGATTTGCAACGAAATATTTTTATGTATAATCATTTACTTACTGTGAAAGATGGGAAAAAAGAGTATAAAGCAATTATTGAATCTATGACAACGAAACAAGAATCTATGGCGATTTGGCTTGAAGATTTCAACTTTCCTAAGGAAATAATTGATGAAGTAAAAGAGGATATGATGAAATGGTCACCAGTTTGAATATAATGTGTTTTTTTTGAAATGATACATTGACAATCATCTATGTATCTGATATTGTAAACACATAGACAAGTATCTATGTGAGGCGATTTGAGATGAATACAATTGATGTAGCAGTTATTTGTAAGGCACTTGGAGATAGTAACCGATTACAGATTGTTCAAATGCTGTCAGATGGAGAAAAGTGTGGATGTAAATTGTTGGAGGCGTTTGAAATAACACAACCGACATTATCCCATCACATGAAAATTTTATGTGAATGCGGCCTTGTAAATGACCGAAAAGAAGGAAAGTGGCACCATTATTCTTTAAACTGTGAGACATTACAAGGATTTAAAGGTTTCGTTGAAGGATTATCCTGTGTTAAAGAAGGGGGAGGTTGCTGTTCATGATTTGGGATTTTATTCAGAATCAGGTGCTAGGAATGAAATGGCTGAATGAGCTGATTGGAGTGTTATTAGAAAAAGTGGGTTTGGACATATCCGGCAAGTTAGAAGGAAGTATTCACTTTTTTATCTATGATGTGATAAAAATTACAATCCTACTTTGTACTTTGATATATGTGATTTCTTATATACAAAGCTACTTCCCACCGGAACGAAGCAAAAAAATTCTGGGACGATTTAAAGGTATTGGGGCAAATTGTATTGCTGCACTTTTGGGGACAGTAACGCCATTTTGTTCCTGTTCTTCGATTCCGTTATTTATTGGATTTACTAGTGCCGGACTACCTCTTGGTGTAACTTTTTCGTTTTTGATTTCCTCACCAATGGTGGATTTGGGAAGTTTGGTGCTTTTAATGAGTATTTTCGGATGGAAAGTCGCTGTGGTTTATGTCGTACTTGGTTTAGTGATTGCTGTTGTAGGTGGTACACTGATTGAAAAACTACACTTGGATGATCAAGTTGAGGAATTTATCCGGAAGGGAAAGAT
>JAQYAV010000021.1 GCA_029338675.1 Lachnospiraceae bacterium | reverse complement strand
CGGTCGTGAAGAGGCAAAAGCTTACATTGAGCATCCCATCCTCAGAGAAAGACTAATCAGGGCTTTTCAAGTTCTATTGGATAGCGACAAACCTGTATATGAAGTCTTTAGTAAATTAGGAGTGCTGAAAATTCGTACTTGTGCATTACTCTTTGCTTCTTTATCAGATGAACCAGTCTTTAAACAACTTATCAGAAAATATCATTGGTAATTCCTGTCAAGGAAATGGAGAAATGACATTTTATTGAAAAAAGAAATTATATAGGCAATGAAACAGTTATTTTGTATATTATTCTTTGGCATACTACTTTTTTCATGTAGTAATGGCACAACAAATGGGGGAAAGACCTTGGAAGCTGAATATGTCGAGGCCGATACCCTATGTTCAACTCCACAATGTGTTATTATATTACAGCCTTATGAGGATTTTAGCAGGAAAGAAGTAGAAAAACAGCTTCCCAAGCTACAAAAAGCATTTGATAAATGGTTATATGGACATTGGGAATTTAAGATAGCGAACCCAATCAGTTTACCCAAGAATAGCTATGTCAGAGAAAGGAATAGATATAGGGTCACTCCAATACTGAATTATGAATCAAAGCAGCTAACTGGATATGAGGTAATAATTGGCTTGACACATAAGGATATTTGCACAGATATTCATGGCCAGAAAGATTATGGAATAGTTGGTATAAGCAGACCACTAAAACAAGTGAGTCTCGTTTCTGATAAGCGACTTAAAGAAAAATCCTTGATGTGGAAACCTATATTGCATGAGTTCATCCACACCTTCTATGGGGCAAAGCATTGTCCCAATGACGACCCAACATGTTTTATGAAGGATGCTAAGGGGCATGGAAATTTTGAAATACAAGATAAGCTATGTGATGCATGTAAACAATAATCCATTTGGAAGATGAAAACAAGCATGATCTTTGCGGATATTGCAAGAAAATCTATGAGGGTGACATTTTATTGAAAAAAAAGATATTATATACTCTTTTCTAAAAATGTCCTTCCCGATAAAAGTTGGACTTAATTTGTGGTTTTACAGCATTTTTCCTACTCATAGCTGAATGATAGCAAAAAGTGTACCAATGTATCAAATGTCTAATAGTCAGCGATTTAATAAGATTTGGAGATTTGAATTATTCTGCTTAATTTTGAAGCGCCAAAAGGGAAACTCCCATGAGGCGATTAACTTAAAATCAATTTATGCTTACAAACTTCATTTCCTATCTCAAACTTGCATGGCGGTACATCAAAGGTGTCTGTAGCTTTCGTCACAGAGAATATGATCTTCAATTCGTCTATGATGACAACATGTGGTACATCGATATGCCGTGGCCAGGCGATCGTTATAACCTTGCCATGGTTGCAGGCTCTAACCATTTGCTGACATACCTTGATTCCAAGAAAGAAAACCGTGTGCGTGTGCTTGTACGTCCGAGTAAAAAACGCATTTCAAACTTGGAAGGTTACTTTGAGTGCGTGAAGCAATACTCTGGGTTGTTTGCAGGAGCTACTTATAAAGTCAACGGGCTTCCAGACTTTACCCGTGAAATATGGATTTGTCCCGTTACCCTTACTGTCTTAGGTCATTATCCCAACTACATTTATATTAAACAGATATGGTAGATACACTTATTAAGTTGATAATCAATATCGAAGAGGGCTGGGGAAACCACTTCGTGTATGATGTAATGCCGTTGAAGAAAAAGAGACCCGATTTGTTCCCAATGGTGCTTGCAGCCTTTGCTAATCACCCTCGTTGGTTTATCGATCACTTGTCCGAGATTGAGACGATAATGGATAGATTTGATTGCAATTTTGATAAAAAAGCTAAATAATAACCACGTTTATGCAAAACTTTGCGATTATTTTACTAAATTTGCACAGTCAAAGCGACTCTTCGGAGTTTGTGGAGGCGGAGCGATTTGTAAGTAGCCTATAGAATAATCAGTATGTATTAAGGTGAAGTTTGGTTATATGGTAGAGCATTATTCAAAAAAGATTCAGAACGTAATTCAAACAGAATTATTTAAAGCTAAAAGCTCAATAAAGATTGTTGTGGCATGGTTTACCAATGATCTGCTTTTCCAGCCTCTCGTTTTAAAACAGCAGGCAGGTGTAAAAGTGGAAATCATTCTGAATAGAGATGAAATCAATGATTCGGAAGAGAATGGTATCGATTTTAATGAGTTAGTTAATGTTGGTGGAATTTTAAGATGGAATGAAACCAAACAACTTATGCATGATAAATTCTGCATCATAGATGATTCGATAGTTATATATGGCTCATACAACTGGACGAATAAAGCTGAGTACAATGAGGAATCAATAACCGTTTCTAAAAATGAATCTGAAACTATCAGATTTTATCTTGAGAAGTTCAGCAAACTATCGGAGAAGTATCCTGCTATTCAATCAACTCGGCAAATAGTTAGCAGTCCCATAATCCAAACAGAACCGATAATACAGAAAAAGGAAATGTCTATCCCAATAGATATTAATGAATTGTCAAAAGAAAGGAAAAAGCGATCTTATATTTTGCGGCAATGCTCTCCAATGAATTTAGGTTCTTATAATGCCCTCGCTTTTTATGAAAAAATTGATATTGTTAGAGTTGGCATTTCTGATGTTCTTATAGGAAGGGCGAAAGGCTCTTACTATTTTATATGTCCTCTAAAATGGTCTCCTTATAACGATGTTGAGTTTACTGACTACAAAAGAGACGACAATATGGGAAAGGATACTATATGGATTAAGGTTTTTATGAAATGGGGACTTTTTGTAACTTCAGTTAGGAAGTTCGCATTTGAACCAATTTGTGATGAAATAATACTTTGTAATGGCAATACGGTTTTCCGGATCATCAACAAATGGGGATTGTTAGATAATTATGGGCGTTTACTTCTTGAATGTAAATATGATGGAGTTCTGTGTATTGGGAATGATGAATATAGGATAAATCTTAATGGAAAGAGTGGGGTCTATAAAAAGGCATAATTAGTTTTAGTTGATTATTAATATATACAAGATATGAAGTTAGAATCTGCATCACAACATTATAGCCTAATTGAAATGACAAAGCATTTGAGGAAGCATTATATTGACAAAGGGTGGTTTATGGGTGTGTCATACCTCGATCATGAATTGAGTTATGGAAAACTTGGATACAGGCCTGTGGGACATTCGCTGATAGATGACTGTTATCCTTCGTCGTGGTATGATATGTATTATAATTATCGGGTTGACAATGATTTTCATGAAGGAGAAGAAATCTACATTGATGATAATGATGAAAATGTCTTCGTTGACCCAACTGCCCTCAATGTAGCCCATATCTTGGTTTCTTGTAAGACTATCGACAAAATCTATCCCAAAGTAATTTCATTGGGAGTATTTAAACGAAGTGTTCCAGAATACGTCAGCGAAAGAGATTGTCAGGGTAATTACAAGAAAGACGAAAATGGTAATTTTATATGGAAACATTATTCGGATAAAAAGGAATATGAAGATATTCTCAAAATCTTACGACCCCAGATGGGTGAATATGAAATTAAACAGTATATTGATAGTCTGGATTTCAATACTTTGCCGAAACATGTTTATCCTTTCTCAAACCAAGTACATGATGTCTATGATGCCTTAAGAGGGGTCAAGACCAATCTTGAAATTTGGAATAGAATAAAAGGCAGATGCATAAAAGTTGTAAATACAGAAGAAGTTTGCACATTAGGATTAACCGATAGGGTTAGTGTGTCTCGTACTGTTTTAGGAAAAATTCGTGAATATAAAGAGGAATGGCCAAGAATGGTAAAAGTTCCTGTGTTTACTTTTGTTAATAAAGACATCAATAAAGAAATAAAAGCTGAGCATCACTATGAACCGAGATATTTTATAAGACAGAAGTCTGGTAATCTCAACTACAGAATTATTGTAGATGAAAAAACACAGTTAAAAGGTCTTGTAGATCTTGATAAGGGGAGAAAAATCTGTCAATGCTATTTTGATGATATAAATCATCTTTGTTTCTCACTTGACAATGCCAATATGCCAATAGAACTGGTTAAATTTAAAAAAGACGGCTATGAAGCCATGTGTGAAATAGGGCAGTTAAAAAGATTTCTGAAAAAACAAAAGGTTAAACAATGAAAGACGAAAACAGAATAGAAGATCTACGGGCGTACAACGAAGCTTTGGAGCAATCTCTCTAATATCAGAGGATTTTGACCGAAGTAATGAATGAAGTCTATTCCCTTTATGTCAATGAGAGAATAGAAAGCTTAGAATCTTTGGCTGAAACAGAAGGTTTTTTGGCTATGATAGCTATTTCCCTAACGATGATTTACCGTGGGAGCAAACGCCCATTGAGCGAAAGATGAATAAGCCTTCGTTTCTAATAGCTACTGCAAAAAGTTATTTGCCTGATAATCCTGAACGTGCAGCAGATGTGCTGAGCCAGATTGGTAGCTGTCACAGGCTATGGAATATGCAGAAGACAATACTTAAAGAGAAATACGACATTACTTGGTACACTCCAGCAGAGCTTCATCATGAGATCAAATTTGATTAGCTTAGTTTAATTACGCGGGGACATTTTAACACAAAAATTGTGTATATAAGTCCGAATTGTTAATTTGTCCCCTCTCTCATAATAGATTATTTCATAGAATCGCTATATCTTGTGGTATAATTAAGAAATGAGAAGTTCCATTTTGAAGTCTGATTCGGAATACATATACTTGTTTAGAGATTGATTCAAAGTGACTTCGCGGGTGCGCACCACTTTTCTATTTTAATCAATCGTTTTTAGATAAGTTACGTTGAATCAATTAAAAATTCGGACTATGGAAAAGGACATCAAAAAGGGTAATGCCCCGTATTTCGCTGATCTTATCGGCTTTAAGAATGAAAAGTCAAAAGGCTATGCCAACATGAGTTTTACAAAGCAGCTATCACATTAATGTGGTGGCTGTTTTCCTTTTTAATGGATTCCGAGCAAAATCGCTTCATTTTATCAATTCTGGAGATTTAAGAATTTTAACTTGGGCTCTCATTCACTAATGGATATATTAGTGTGTTGAGGCAGAGAATCAGAGTCATTCTTGTGTTATCATTCTTTTCTCTAAATTCTTTAATTTTGTCCATTTTGAAATTTTAAACTCTGATTCGAGCCTCAACAAGAAATATCTAAACCATATCGGTTATCTATATATATTAAAGCAAGGAAGAGTGTCTTATATGGCACTTTTTTCTTGGATTCTGGTGTAACCGATATTTGCATATTGTACCCTTTAGATAGAGAACTGAAAATCAGTTACAAGCCATTCTTGGTACATAGATCAACTATTTCATTTTTCAGATCAACTATTAACTATAACGATAATCGATTATGGAAAAATTACCAATTAATTCAAGTGACGGATTCCTTCACATGGAAGATTTACCTCACAACTGCATCTTTAACAAAGTAGTAACAGGATGCGGAGGCACGACAGTAGTGTTGAGCAATTCAGAAGATTATGTTATCGCAGTACCCACAACAGAGCTGATCATTAACAAAACAGGACGAACAGATGCAGGATCATCTATGCT
>JAQYAV010000020.1 GCA_029338675.1 Lachnospiraceae bacterium | reverse complement strand
GAAAGCCATACTGCATTTACACCTAAATCTTTTATATAATCCAATTTTGAAATAATACCTTGTATATCTCCTATTCCATCTCCGTTTGAATCACAAAAACTTCTTGGATATATTTGATATACCACAGCATCTTTATACCATTGTGTTTTAGTCATTTTTCCACCTCTTTATTTTATGCTAACATTTCTTTGATAGTTTTAACAATTACAAATTTTTAAATCTATTCGAAATACTCCAAAAAAGATGCTATATTTTATAACTTATGAACATCTCCTCTATAATATGGCAAGAGAAATATAAAAAATTTATTCAGCAAATAAAGTAACCAAATAAGGAACTACTAAACTATATAAAATGCCTGTTTTTAAGAAATTTTTATTGGGGTTCCCTTTACTATACTAGAAATAATAATATATTAGTTTTCGTCATACCAAGCAACTTTATCTTCAATTTCCCAAAAAGATTTCCCATCAAAAATCTTTGCCTGGAGAAATTGCTCTTTTATTTCATCTTCATCTTCTCCATATATATCAATAAGCACCGAGTAGTCAATAAGATTACCATTATCTATCGCCCTAGTTGTAAAAATCTCGCCATTTTCTTTATGGTGAATTTCAGATTTATATTTATAGATAATAAAATGTACTGGCTTATCTCTTGTTTTATCTACATCTCCCTCGCACCAATACGTGTAGCCTTGATAATATAGTGTAGCTTCATTAAACCATCCCGTGTCTAAAAATTGTGCCAAGTTAGCATTTATCATACAAATCAAACTCCTTTAAATATTCTGAATATTTTGTTTTTATTTTCAAATTTGAATCCATTCTTTGGGCTGCACCTCTATTTAATCCATCGTATACATGAAAATGAACTATATTATTAACTCTATCTCCATTGTTATTATTTGGCTCTGGATGATTATCCTCTTTACCATTAAGAATTTTAACTCCTAACATTGATACCGCGCTATTGATATGTATTCTTTTGTTATTATATGACCATTGATTGCTCTAGAACCACGTAATGGCATTAAGATGCCTACTTATTTTCAAATTCTTTATCAAAAAATGACGGTTGCCAAAAATCTAAACTCTTATAACCAAAAGAATTCTTTTATTTAAAAACATAATACACTATTTCTATTAACAGTCAATAGAGTTTTTTTTAACAATAAATAAAATAATATCAACATAAATGACAACAATCATCTAATAAAAAATTGTGAAAAGTCATATAATAAATATTTTTTAGTCATCTAATTATCTACTCTTTTGATTTCTATCATCATGTTTATATCACGAATCTCCTATGAGTCTATATTTGAACTATACTAAAAATTCTAATTCAAAAAGCATAATAGTTTGACTATACAATTCTTTTTTATATAGAATAATGACATGAGTATTTTGACAATAACTGGACTAAGTCACATTTTTGATAACAAACAACTTTTTGATAATGCTTCCCTAATTGTTAACAATGGTGAGCATATTGGTGTTGTTGGACTAAATGGCGCCGGCAAATCTACTTTTATGAACATAATATCTGGAAAACTATCTCACGATTCCGGCGAGATAAAATGGCTTAATGGAATTAGATGGGGATATTTGGATCAACAGGCAACAATTGATAGATCTTTAACAGTTATGGAATACTTGAAAACTTCCTTTCAGCACCTATATGAACTTAATGATTCACTAGAAAAAATATATGAACAAATGGGCTCTATAGAAGATATGGATGAGTTAGACAGATTAGTGCTTAAATCGTCTAAAATGCAAGAAAGACTTGAAGAGGCAAACTTCTATGATCTTGAAGCAGAAATAAAAAAAGTCGCTACAGGTTTAGGAATTCATAACTATGGCTATGACACTTCGGTTTCTAAATTGAGTGGCGGACAACGTGCAAAACTAATGCTAGCTAAGCTATTATTACAAAAACTTGATGTAATGCTTCTAGATGAACCAACCAATTTTTTAGATTTAGAACAAATCGAATGGCTAAACAAATATTTAAATAGCTTTAAAGGAACATTCATTTTAATTTCTCATGATACTCGTTTTTTGAATGATACATGTAAGATTATTATTAATATTGAAAATGCACAAATAGTTAAATATTGGTGCTCTTATGATGAATACTTAATTCAACACGAGCAAAAAGCACAACAATATGCAGACAACTATGAAAGACAGCAAAGAGAAATAAAGAAAATGGAAGAATATATAGCAAGAAATAAAGCTAGAGCTGCTACTGCAGGAATGGCCAATTCAAGACAGAAAATGTTAGATAAAATTGAAATATTACAAAAGCCTATTAATGCAGAAAAGCCAACTTTTTCTTTCCCATATATTCAAGTAATTACTCGCCATATGTTAGAAGTAAAGGATTTGCTTATTGGCTACAACAATAAGCCAATATTACCACCCATTAGTTTTTCTCTCGCATCTGATACCAAGTTATGGATAAGAGGAACTAATGGACTTGGAAAAACAACCCTACTTAAGACTTTAATACACAAAATACCTTCTTTAGGCGGTTCTTTTGATTTTCATTTATCTTCTAAAATTAATTATGTAGAACAAGATTTAGAATTTAGATCCAATCAAATTAGTGCTACTACTTTTATGAATGAAACCTTTCCTCGTATGAATTTCAAAGAGATAAGAAACCAACTTGCGCTTGTAGGATTAAAAGGCGAACTGGCAACAAAGCCAGTGGGAAATCTATCCGGTGGAGAGCAGGTTAAAATAAAGTTGTGCTCTATTATGCAAAAAACCTCTAATATTCTCATACTTGATGAGCCAACAAACCATTTGGATGTAAACGCAAAAGATGCGCTATTTGAAGCACTAGCTAGTTATCCTGGAGCAATCTTACTTGTAACGCATGAACCAGAATATGCAGAAAGAATTTGTACTGATATCTTTGATATCAAGGAAGAATACTAATATATTTTTTGGTTGATAATTTTATAATCCTTCCATTCAAAATCTAATTTTTTATTTCCTTTTAGATGATAGCCTGTTACCTTTCCATTTGGCCATTCTTTAGGAATAGCAGGAAGAATTTTAACATCTTGTCCATCATCATATACGAGCATTTCGAAAACTGCTGCGCTATAGCCGCAATTACCATCCATTTGATATGGAGGATGGAAATCCCATAGATTATCATATAGATTTTCGCTAATTAAAGATGAAATCATTTTATATGCATTTGCTCCATCTTTTAATCTAGCATATAAACAAGCTTTATTTGCTTTGCTCCAACCTGGATTTAACGAACCATGTTCTCCTCTATCTTCCAAACTCACTCTAGCTGCTTGCATTAAATCTGGAGTTTTTGAATTAATATCATAATATGGATATAATCCAAGTAAATGCGACGCATGTCTATGGTGATATTGACATCCGTGCAACTTATAAACTAGTCTTCTTAGGAATTTTGGGCCTTTCCATTCATCTTCTGTAATCCATTCTTTTATTTGTCCCCAACTGCCAACACTTAGTGGTTTTAATTTACTGCAAACATTTTCCAAAGATTCTATAAATGCCACATCGTCATTTAAAGTCTTTGCGGCTTCTATTGTATTTTTAAATAATGAATAGATTATTTCCTGCTCGTAAGTATTACCTTTTGTAATAGGTCCATGTTCTGGCGAATACGAAGGAGAAGAAACATATCTATCCAACTTTGAATCGTATTTTAAATTCTCTAACCAGAATTGTGCATTTCCCTTCATTGCAGGATATATTTTTTCTTTTAACACATCTTTATCTTGTGTATACAAATAATAGTTATAGCAATCTTGTAAAATCCATGAGCTAGCCGCAGGAGACCAACCCCAGTCAAAATCC
Source organism: Lachnospiraceae bacterium (assembly GCA_029338675.1). GTDB lineage: Bacteria > Bacillota > Clostridia > Lachnospirales > Lachnospiraceae > Coprococcus_C. Next base: position 2,542 of record JAQYAV010000020.1, on the reverse strand, counting down.
CATCCTGGACAAGTCCAACCAAATGGAGTATTTTGAGTGTGGCATACCCATCCTTTTGATACATTGTGATACATTTTTGCTGTAACTGCTCCTGGCTTTTGCATTGATGAGATATAATCTAAAAGAGGAATTGCTTCATCAAATAATCCAGCTTGGTATACATTCCAATAGCACATTTGCAAATTTACATTTAAGTGATAATCTGACTCCCATGCTGGGTCTTCAATATCATTCCACACACCTTGCAAATTAGCTGGAAGCGAACCAGGTTGAGAAGAAGCTGCTATTAAGTATTTACCATAAGCAAATACCAACTCTTCAAGTTCAAGTTTTTCATCATTACTTGCGCTCTTATTTTTATATTTTTGTAATAATACATCAGTATTAATTTTGCTTTGATATTCTGTTAATTCAAAAGTTTGTTTTTCAAATTTTTCTTTAGATTTTTTAACGTGTCTTTCTTCGACAGTATTTTTATCATATTTAGATATTTGTCTATCAATTATTTGTGATGGATCCTCTCCTCTATATGATGGATAGACATTTGCATAGTCTGTTGCTGCAAACAAAGAAAGAGTCGTGTTTTTTGCATTTAAAATACTAACGCCATCACCAACTTTAATTTCTCCGTCTGTAGACAATAATAATCTCATTTCATATTTTAATCCATTATCTTCAAGTGAGCCTTTTAGCACTATTTTTTCTTGGTTGTATTCAATAATTGATCCTTTTAAATCACTTTTAACTTTAATTAAAAAAGAAGCAGGAGATGATGAAGAAAGAACTGAAACAATACAATTATCTTCAATGGAAGCAAAATGCTTTCTTTCATAATGAATGTTATTGTTATCATAACTAACATATGAAATTGAATCATTTAAGCATAATCCTCTTTCATAGTTTTCAACATTATTATGATTTAATTCAATATAAACATTTCCAAAAGGCATAAATCCGCCATAACCATCTTTTATTCCAACCAATTGTTGTCTAAGTTTTTTGGCAGTCTTTTCGTCATTGTTTTCCAATGCTTCTTGAATGCGTTTTAATTGTTCATATCTATTTAAATTACCACCATTATAATTTGGTCTTAAATTTGATGGCCCACCTTTCCAAAGAGATTTTTCATTGAATTGCAATCTCTCAATTGAAGTAAGACCAAAAACTTTCATACCTAAAGCACCATTGCCAATTGGCAATGCCTCTTCTTCCCAGCCTTTTCTAGAATTTACTGCTGGCTTATTATATTTTAATCTCAATTCTTTCATGCTTTTAGTATACAAAATTTTATTTTTATTTAAAAGACTATGTTTAAAATTCAAGAAGATTATTTTAATTATTTTTTTTACATTTTAATATTTTTTAATGTAGGAATAGCACCATATTTTCCAATTAAATAATTTTTCTCATAACTTTCATCCTTACGTATTCTAGACCCGTCTTCATCTACAAAATCGGCCAACGAATATAGTGTAGATATTCCTTTTTCATCTTTTTCTACAAACCAGATTTCGTCGCGTCTTAACAAATGATTTGATAACTGACTTGTGTCATATGTTGTAAAAACAAGTTGTGCATGATTAGTATTGATTTGAGGATTCATAAATGTAAGCATAAAATTTCTTACAAGTAATGGATGCAATCGAGCATTTAATTCATCAACAAAAAGCACGCTTCCTTTTTCTATTACTGCTTGAAGTTCTGGATATAATGCAAACATTTTTAATGTTCCAGCCGACTCAAAGCCTAAAGGTATTTCTGCCATCTTCTCAGAATCAATCATCTTGTGAAGTGCACTAATCTTATATATCTCTTCATTAACCTCTCCTTCTTGAGGAACCTTTTCAATTCTGAAATCCTTGATATGTTCATCAAAAGATGCAAAATATTCCACAACCTTTTGCTGCACATTCTTATCTTCTACAAATCCCTTCGGCAATCTTTGTGACATAAAGAAGTTGGTAAAAGGATTTCCAAAATCAGCAAATTCATTTGCAAGGAACCAATCCCTTATTGCCTTACACTTACCAATCTTCAGCTTTGCTCCCAAAGAAATAATAAGCACCTGCTTTTCCAATGCCACCTGAATATTATCCCTACTGCTCTTAGGGAATCCGGATAAATCCAACTCGTCATCGGAAGTTCCACGGTAAAATACGGTACTGTACTTTCTGGCGGTCTTTGCCTTCGAGTTGAGCCATTCTTCCGTTACACCTTCCTTGTCAATGCAGAAACCATAATTATATGTTCTCTCTGACTTATCGCCCGGCAAGGTGAAATAAACTTCAAAGCTGGATTCTGCATTGGCAGATGTGGAATCGAATAAGAACGGAGTAGGTCTGAAATCCTCAAACTTTTCCTCTTCATCTCCATACTTAAAGGAATCAACAACATAATCAGTCATATATTCAAAAGCATTATATATATTAGACTTTCCGCTTGCGTTTGCTCCATAAATAGCAGCAACCGGCAAAATCTTCTCACTACCAACAGTCACTATTCTATCTGAGAACTCTGTCATCTTCGCTGCGGACAAGTCCAA
>JAQYAV010000019.1 GCA_029338675.1 Lachnospiraceae bacterium | reverse complement strand
AGGATGTAACTCTCCGGGTGCCAAATGCAGATTACCATCATATCTGCTTTTATTTGTTGCCAGCAATTCTGGGCAATTTTTCATCTCTGCCAAAATTTCATCACACATCCGGTAATAAACATCCAGCTTAATATTGTCGCCAGTACCCCAGTCATCATAAAACTCTATGCAGTCTGCCATCACTTGTGATTGTGTAGCTTTATACATGTAATGATGGTCCGGATCGTACAAAAAAAGATAGGACGACACAGAATGTGAATTCTGCTTATACAGATGGCTGTCGGGAAAATACTTGTCCAAAAGTTCATTGCTCTGATCGAAGAAGTTCTTAATTAATTCCATCTGCACCTTTACATCTCCACCATCATCAGAGTATAGATCCATAAACATCTGCCGAACTGTCTCCGGTTCCCGGCGGGCAAATTCCACCAATCCATAGAAGGGCTGTGTGTAACTGTCTATAATATTCTTGCTGCAATCCTTTACTCGATACAATGCATCTGCAAAATCATCCACATCAGCTGCAAGAGCCTCATCCATAAGAGGTCGGAATTTATGGCAAACCTGCCACTTGTAATACTCGGAATGCTCTGGATCATTCAGTTTTTCAAAATTGTCTATATAATGCGCAAAAATCTGATGCATCTGGTTTTTATTCATGGTTTATCCCTTCTTTTTACTCTTTTCAACCATAATATATGCTCTCAATCGAGCTTAAACATTTAATGGCAATCTTAAGTATGTGTTTGTCTCATATTTGTTCGCATAATTTGGAATATAATCAAGATAAAATGTTTGAGGGATACCAATAGCTAAAATTCCTTCCTCATTTCGATATTTCATCATAATAAGCAAATCATTTTCAAATAAACCTAGCCTAAGCATATTAAAACAATCACTGTTTTCTGAATTTCTTTTCGACAGTTGAACTTGCTTTTGAGTCCTCTTTCCTAATGTGACATAGCCACTTATTCTGTTCAAAAAAAATACATCAGAAACACTCACAGGATTATTGGACAAATTTTGAAGGTTACTTTCTGTTACAAATACTTTCTGTTTATCAACCCTCTTATTGTCCATTTCTATAAATTCCCTTTCATTGTAAAAGAAATCTATAGCTTCCCCAGTAATTGCAATGTGCGTTTGATGACTCGATCTATCCGTTTTATTCTTTATCATGACATTTGCGTTTGCAAGACGAATAGAAATCATCTCTATAAATGTCTGATTAGAAAAATAACTCTCAACGAACACGTTGTTATAACCAAGATCAATAAAATAATCTTGTACTAATCTTAACAACATATCATAAGCAGCCATTAACTATTCACCTCCGCTTCAATCGTTTCTTTTATAGCCTTTGCAAGAACTTCGCCTAACAAAGGAGGAACAGAGTTCCCTACTTGCATATATGTTTTTGTATATGATCCTCTAAAAAAATAGTCATCCGGAAATGACTGTATACGAGCAGCTTCCCTAGGTGTCAAGCCACGAGCTTGAAAAGGATGAATATACATATTACAGTCATACTTCATGTGAGCAGTAATTGTTTTACAAAGCTTATTTGGTTCCAGTTTGAAGTATTTATCTTTAAATATTTTCTCTCTTCTTTTGTAGGGCATAATATCAGCTATTTTAGGATCAGCTGAATTATCTCCAGGGTTTAGTCTAGAAAAAATTTCAATATCTCGATCATTATTATATCTAGCCTTATGATTAAACAATATATATTGTCTTCGTCCCCCGTTTATCCTCTGAATATAATCATTACTATTTTTAGGATATATTCCGAAAGTATATCCAGATTCACTATCCTCTACCTCGGTGTTATTGGGAATTCTTTTTGCGCTCAAGCATGGCATATTATCCAAAGCATCTTTTAACACTACACTTTGAACCTGTGTCCCCATTAAAAAAACTCTTTTAAATACACTTTCATTGTCAACGCCAATACGGTTTCCAATAAAAATTACTCTCTCCCTATTTTGCGGGACACCAAAATCTTTTGCATTCATAAGGTGGGCAGATGCAGTATAACCAATTGCAGCAAAATCTTGAACAATCTGATCCTTTACCCCCAACATCCCTCTAACATTTTCCATAACAAAAAACTTTGGTCTCAATATATTTATAGCCTTGATAAAGCTTTTATATAAATGATTTCTAGGGTCATCAATCAACCTCTGTCTATTTGCCATACTAAATCCTTGGCAAGGAGGGCCACCAGCAACAACGTCAATCTCTGTATATCTTGAGAATTCTTCTATTTTATTTAATACATCATTTATATCTCCAGCAATAACATGTTTTTCTGGAACTTCCGGATGGTTTATAGCTATAGTATCAACACAACAATCCTGTATATCATTGGCTAGACTCATTTTGTATCCCGCTCTATGGAACCCCCATGATAAGCCCCCAGCACCGCAAAAGAAATCCGCATATGTAAGACCCTCTCTTTCCAGTTCCTTTGCCTGCATATGCTCGCGATACGCATTGCACCACTTCGAGACAAAACACTCATTACATTTTCCTTCTCTGCATTGCTTTGCGATAATACCAACATAATCAGAAAAAAACTCTATCATACGATCTTTATTTTCTTCATATTCTACAGTCTTTATTTTTTTGGACTCTTCTTCCGTTAATTTGCATATTTGATCTAATACATACTCTGTCTCCTCATAGGAGGAAATGTAGCCAGAAAATAAACTTAGTAATTTCTTAATTTCTTCTAAATCTTTATGCATCTCTGCATTCCACCTGTTCTAATATACTTTTAGCTATAGCGTTAGAT
>JAQYAV010000018.1 GCA_029338675.1 Lachnospiraceae bacterium | reverse complement strand
TCTGGAAAGAGCGTTTGAGATCTATCCGGATGTTAAGATTGTAGTAATAGCACATCTGTATGGTACTCCTGCCAAGATGGATGAGTTAAAAGCTGTCTGCGATAAGCATGGAGCGATAATCATTGAGGATGCAGCTGAATCCCTCGGAGCTACATATAAGGGAGTTCAGACAGGTTCATTTGGTGCATATAATTGTATAAGCTTCAATGGTAACAAAATTATTACGGGTTCTGCAGGCGGAATGTTTCTGACAGATAGAGAAAAAGCTGCAAATAAAGTACGTAAGTGGTCAACACAGGCTCGTGAAAAGGCAGAGTGGTACCAGCATGAGGAGCTTGGTTACAACTATAGAATGAGCAACGTGGTGGCTGGAGTTGTGAGAGGGCAGTATCTGCATCTGGAAGAACATATAGCGCAGAAAAAAGCAATATATGAGAGATACAAGGAAGGGCTGAATGACCTGCCGGTGAAGATGAATCCTTTTGACGAGAAAAGCTGCAAACCGAACTACTGGCTGTCCTGTATGATTATCGATGATGAAGCAATGTGCAAACAGGTTCGTTCAGAAAATGAAGCTGTATACATACCAGAGAAAAGTAAATCATGTCCGACAGAAATTCTGAAGGCGATTGCTTCAATCAATGCCGAAGGTCGTCCAATCTGGAAACCTATGCACATGCAGCCAATATACAGAATGAACGGATTCGTGACAAGATACGGAAACTGCAGAGCAATGACAAATGCGTACATAGATGGTGAAGCTGTTGATGTCGGTATGGATATCTTTGATAGAGGGCTTTGCTTGCCGAGTGATAATAAAATGACGGTGGAGCAGTTGGATATGGTGATTAAAGTTATTAAAGGGTGTTTTGAGTAAGGAGGGTATATGGAACAACATAAGATATATGGTCCTTATGAAAGACATTTCAAAAGACCATTAGATTTTGTTTGTGGAATAGTTACAGTTGTTCTATTTTGTTGGCTTTACGCCATCATAGCTATTCTTGTAAAAATTAAGCTTGGATCACCAATTATATTCACACAAGATAGGCCAGGAAAAAATGAAAAAGTATTTAGATTATATAAATTTCGTACAATGACAGATGAAAAAGATGAGAATGGTGTTTTGCTTCCAGATAATGCAAGGATTACCAAATTCGGAAAATTTCTGAGGTCAACATCAATCGATGAATTACCAGAGATTTTCAATATAATAAAAGGTGATATGAGTGTTATTGGTCCAAGACCATTGTTAGTAGAATATCTTCCATATTATACGACAGAGGAACGTCAGCGTCATAATGTAAGACCAGGATTAACAGGGTTAGCACAGGTGAGTGGTAGAAATCTTCTTAGTTGGGATGAAAGGTTTAAACTTGACTGTATTTATGTTGAAAGAATAACATTTTTAGGGGATATTAGAATAATCATTGATACGGTAAAAAAAGTGTTGTGTAGATCTGATATTACGGTAGATGGTAATTATACTATGAAAAATTTTGATGAGGAGAGAAAGGAAGTATGGAAATCGTAAGGTTAGATATTAATCGATTTGAAAGTATTAAAGCGGAGATAAAAGGGCTAATTAAAGAATCTATGGTTTTTAGTTTTCCAAAATATAAAATTAGCCCCAATTATTATGATGATAGGTTAAGTTGTTTAGAAACATATATTAAAGATCGTTCTGCTATAATATATGTGGCTTTAGATGAAGACAAAATAATTGGTTGGATATGGTGCCATGAAATATATAGGTTTGATAAAAAAAGATTACATGTTTCAAATTTTGCAGTTAATAGTAATTCGAGAAATAAGGGTGTTGGAAATATGTTGATTGCTGAAGCTGAAAAATATGCCCAAGATAATGGCTATAGTGGTCTTGATTTATTAGTTACTAAAGATAATAAATCTGCAGTTAGCTTTTATTTTAATCATGGGTATGAGGTTGAACGGTATCTCCTTAAAAAAGAATTATAAATATAATGGCTAGTTTATATAAAGTAAAAATTAAAAGACCTAAGTGTGATGCATTTATAGGCATATAATAAATTTAAGGTATATAAATCGATTCATAGTATTCTAAGAAGGGAGCTATATGGGTAAAATTACGGAAGTATCTGTTGATGAAAAAGAAAAATGGAATAGTATTGTTAGATCTTTTTCGAATTATGATGTGTTCTATCTTAACGAATATGTTACGGCTTTTATGAATGAGGAAGAAAAAAATGGCTTACCAATTCTACTATATTATGAGAATGAATCAGAGCGTGCTATTAATGTAGTTTTTAAACGTGATATTTCGAATGATGAAAAACTTCTAGGCAGAATTGAAAAAGATACATATTTCGATTTAATATCCCCTTACGGATATGGAGGATTTTGGGGTCATATTGAGGATTATAGAGCACTTAATGAGGAATATAATTTTTATTGTTTAAATAACGGTTATGTGTGTGAGTTTGTTCGTTTTGAACTGTTTGAGGAATACAGGAAATACTATGATGGATATACAGAAACGCGAACACATAATGTGGTAAGAAATCTAGATATATCTATGGATGATATATGGATGGATTTCAAACAAAAGGTTAGAAAAAATGTTAAAAGAGCTATAAGTAACAATCTTGAAGTAATAGTAGATGAACAAGGATGCAAAATAAAAGATTTTCTCGATATTTATTACGATACTATGGAACGAACAAATGCAGATAAGAGTTTTTTCTTTTCTAAAAGCTTTTTTGAAGAGATTAATTCAATGAAAGGCAATTTTGTATATTTTCATGTGTTGTATAAATCTAAGATTATTGCTACAGAGCTGGTGATTTATGGCTCTGAGTCGGCATACTCTTTTTTAGGTGGTACAAAAAGTGAGTATTTTAATCTACGCCCGAATGATTTCTTGAAATATGAGATTATTAAGTGGTGTTATATAAAAGGTTTAAAACGATTTGTTCTTGGCGGAGGACATGGGGCTGACGATGGGATTTTTAAATACAAAACTTGTTTTGCACCCCATGGTATTTCTGATTTTTACATTGGCCATAAGATTTTTGATTATAAGACATATGAGAAGCTAGTAGATATTAGGAAAGTTCAAAATCCCGATTGTATTAAATCTGTTTTTTTCCCTAAATATCGAGCATGAAAAGAATCGATAGGGAGTTTAATTATTGTGGTGTTGACTGATGGTAAAATGTAGAAATAATGATGGAGTATTTATATACAAAGTGTTGAAAATGGTATCAATATCTATGATGATAATTGAACGTAAAGAAACTAAAACCATATAGTATGAAGAAAAGCTAAGAAAGCTCGGTTATGGATGCAGGGGATAAAACTGTATTGTAGAGCCGATGGGGAATTATCATCCTGTTTAAAATCCACAGGGAACTCCATATCATAGTGAATTCTTTCTCTTGCTGATCATATGTTAGTTCAAGGATATATCTTACTTTATTTTGTATGTTATATTTTAATTCTATTTCAGCGTACAGTACAAAGTTATCGCCAATGAATGTATTATTAAGTTGGTATATTGAGTATGAAAATTGTTTTACTATATAGATAATGGAAGGAATATATAAAATGGATATTGTGATAATAGCTGATTTTTGTGGAACTTTTGATAGAAAATATAACAACAGATTTTTGTATTTAGCGGAATTATTAAGTAAAAGTAATGATGTTGAGGTTGTAACTAGTGACTTTAATCATGATTCTAAAATGTATTTTAATCATACACCAACAGAAAGGTCTTACAAGGTCACAATGTTGCATGAAGGTGCATATAAAAAGAATATTTCTGTTAAAAGATTTATATCTCATTATATTTGGGGTAGAAATATCAGAAAGTATTTAGAAAATAGAAAACAACCTGATGTTATTTACTGTGCTGTTCCCACATTGACTGCGGCAAGAGAAGCGGCAGTTTTTTGTGAAAATAATGATATAAAATTTATAATTGATATTCAAGACCTTTGGCCGGAGGCTTTTCGAATGATATTGAATATTCCTGTAATTAGTACTATTGCATTTTTACCATTCAAACTTGCTGCGGATGCTGTTTATAAAAGAGCAGATGATATTGTAGCAGTATCTGATACATACGTAGAACGAGCATTGAGTATTAATGGAAAATGTATGAATGGGCATACAGTTTTTCTTGGTACAAAACTTGAAGAATTTGATAATAATGTAACATGTAAACCATTTATTGAAAAGTATGATGGCGAAATATGGATAGGTTATTGTGGTTCTTTGTCAGCGAGTTATGATATTCCTAATTTAATTCATGCAGTAAGAAAACTTCAAGAAAACAATGTTCAAGGAATCAGACTTATTATTATGGGAGATGGGGATTATAAGCATCAATTTGAGAGTCTTGCAATAGAAAGCTGTATTTCTTCTGTTTTTACTGGTCATCTTCCATATAAACAAATGTGTGCTACACTAAAACAATGCGATATTGTTGTAAACCCTATTAAGCATGGCTCGGCTGCTAGTATTATTAATAAGCATGGTGATTATGCTTCTGCTGGATTACCTGTGGTAAATTCTCAGGAAAATATAGAATATCGTGATTTGATTGATACGTATAAGATGGGGCTCAATTGTAATAATGAAGATGCAAACGATATGGCTTTAAAAATAGAAAAATTTATTCTTGATGAAAAGTTACGCATTGAGATGGGAAAAAATGCACGTCGGTGTGCAGAAGAAAAATTTGATAGGAAGAAAAGTTATGTTAAAATATTAAGTATTATCACTAATGAAGAAAAGGAGTAGGCAATGAATATTTTATATCTTTCTCATCTTAGAGGGGAATCATATGCTGGACCTACATATAGTGTGCCAAATCAGATAGCAGCACAATCAAAACTAGATAATGTGTTTTGGTATAATGCAATTCATAATTCAATTGAAGAATGGAAAAAACTAGATTACTATCATGACCTTAATGAGTATCCAGACGAATCAATTATTAGATTACCAAAACCATTTAATTCACCAGATATAATTGTTATTGAATTATTCTATAATATGGTGAAAAGTAATTTCTTGAAAGAATTGATAAATACTGAAATTCCATATGTAATTATTCCTAGAGGAGAACTGACTTTTAAAGCTCAGAAACGAAAAGCATTAAAAAAAACTATAGCAAACATATTGGTTTGTAAAAAATATGCAAGAAAGGCTGCAGCAATACAATATCTTACTGAACAGGAATACATGGATTCAGGCAATTCATGGAATGAAAATTATTTTATTATTCCAAATGGAATCAATATTCCCAACATAACTAAAACTAGTTTTACTAAGAAAGGTATTAAATGTATTTCAATAGGCAGGATAGAACCATATCAAAAGGGCATAGATTTGCTTATTAAGGCATGTGAAGATATTAAAAAAGAGTTAATAAAAGCACATTGTCAGATAACGATTTGTGGTCCAGATAAAGAAAATAAAGTAAAAGAATTAAGACAAGACGTAAAAGACAGGGGATTGAGTGATATTATCTCATTTAGAGATGGCATATATGGTAAAGAAAAAGAAAAACTTTTGCTTGATAGCGATGTTTTCTTAATTACATCAAGGTTTGAAGGTCATCCGATGGCTTTGATAGAGGCTTTATCTTATGGGTTACCTTGTGTAGTTACAAAAGGGTCTAATATGAAAACGGAAATTGATAAGCATAATGCAGGATGGACCGCTGATAATGATGAAGAGTCTATAAAAAATGCTTTAAAAAAAATGATTTCTGAGAAAGACTGTTTTGCGGATAAAGGGGAGTGTGCAGTTGTACTGTCGAAAAAATATGCATGGGATTTCCTTGCGGATAGATCACATAACGCATTCAAAGGAATTTTATAGGAGGATGCATGATGAATAGAATTGTTTATCAAGTTCTGAAAATATTACCAGATGTGATGTATATTAGGTTACAGTATTGGTATTTAACTAAAAGAAGACTGAATCTTAAAAAGCCTACAAGATATAATGAAAAGTTACAATGGATTAAATTATATGACAGGAAACCAGAATATACAACTTTTGTAGATAAGTATTTAGTAAAACAGTATGTGGCTGCTAAGGTGGGGAGTGAATATATAATTCCGACAATAGGTGTATGGAATAATGCTGCAGAAATTGAAATTGAATCATTGCCAAACCAGTTTGTTATGAAATGCAATCACGATTCTAAAAGCGTATTTATATGCCGTAATAAAACTGAATTTGATTTTGATGCAGCCATAAATGTGCTTAATAAAGCGGTTAAAAGGAATCATTTTACATATGGACGAGAATGGCCATATAAAAATGTAAGACCTGTAATAATTGCTGAACAGTATATGGAAGATGAGAGTGGTGGTTTGCAAGATTATAAAGTTTTATGCTTTAATGGAATACCTAAGTTAATCCAATTACACCAAGGCAGATTTACTAATAAATACACGCAAGATATTTATGACGTTAATTGGGTTAGGCAAGATTTCAATCAAAGAGGTGAAGTTATGTCCGATGAAGTTAGAGAAAAACCTGTTTTTCTTAAAGAAATGTTAGATTTATCGGCTATCTTATCTCAAGGAATCCCGCATATTCGCGTTGATTGGTATTATGTAGATCATCATTTATATTTTGGCGAATTGACTTTTTTTGATGCTGCAGGATATCTTGAATTTGAACCCGATAAGTATAATGAAATTATAGGTGAATGGATTGAACTTCCTAATAAGGAGACTAGCTATGAAAAGTCAAGTATAAAATAAGCAAAAATTCTGTTTTTCTTATCGGTGGCAAAAAGGGTAACCTTAATAAAGCTCCATTATGGGTGCATTTTCAAAATCTATCGATAATAACAGAATCGCCTCTTAATCGAGGTTAAACTTAACATCGTCAGTGAGCATTTTAAATATGACTCTGACGAGTTTGCCGGTGCAGTGTCCAAGGGCGTTGTAGTGTGTTCGGCCTTCTGCCATCTTGGCATCATAGTATGCCTTGAAAGTAGCGTTGTTTTTTACAGCATTGTGTGCTGCATTAACAAGTGCATATCTTGAGGACCTTGGATCCACGTTTAGATATCCTGGTTTTCTTAGCCTGGAAGTTACCGGACTGATAAACCGAAGGGTCTAAGTCAGCATATGCAATCAGCTTGTTGGGACTGGAAAAACGGTGAATATCACCGATTTCACCAAGTATCATTCCGCCCTTGATGTAACTGATACCCGGAATAGTCATGATGACAGAATCATTGTATTTCATGATTTCAGTCATCTCAGTTTCAATTTTATCTAATTGATCATTCAATAACTCAATCTGTGCAAAGGTATGAGTTATCTGAATAGATAACGCACTGTCGCTGGCACCGACGGACTTCTGTGCTAGAACTCTTAACTACTGAGCTGTCTCTTTATCAAAGTGACCGTGGTAAGTAACCTTGAAGAGATGAGTCATATGTATAGAAGCAACTGCCTCCGGTGTTGGAGCTTCTTTGAGAAGCGCATAGACAGATTTCTGATGCAGACCTGATTTGAAGAAATACTGCAGCTCAGGAAAGACCTCATCAACATAAGTAGTCGGCTGAATTTTCAAACGAGAGCGCTGCTTGATGGCCTTTTGACGAAAGCGTCCGAGTGATTTAAGATCCATGAGATCCAAATCATAGTATGATACGAATCTAAGGGAATCCTGCATCATAAGAGTTTTGCAAATTATGTAAGTGTTGACTTTATCAGTCTTCGTCTTGCGAACATTGTTTTTTCGCATAACCGAAGTCTTAATGGGATTAAGAACACACACCTTGTAATTCTCAGCAACAAGGTATCGACCAAGGTTGTCGCCGCAGTGTGCCGTGGATTCAAGATCGATGATGATGCTGTCCTTGTCGAATGAATAGCGCTTGGAGATCAGCATTTGGAAGCCATTAGCATCATTCGAGAATTTAAACGGCTCAATGAGTATTTCGCCATCAGAAGAAACAGCTGAGGTAAAATGGTTTAGTTTGGCAATATCAATGACTACGTAAATCAAGAGGTTTTATCTCACTTTCTAAAGTCTGATACTGGATATCCACTAGCGATTATCATTGTAGACTTGATAGAAATAAGTGTTCATAATGGCAACATCCAGTTATAAACAATTCAGATAAAGGTAGCTACAATGAAGAATTAAAAATCCGTAGTATCTGAATGTATTAAACAACGATATGAAAAAGAAAGGAAATATGGTGTTTTCGCTTCTATAAACATCATACAAGTTAAAATGTATTTATTTTCAAGATTAATAGGGGTATCAAGCTACGCTATATGTGTAGGCATAGTTTGCTTTGCTCTTAATAGGATAAAAGGTGTAAATTTTCAATTTAATACCTGCGTTATAATGCTTGCGTTAATGGGTTTTTTTTATGTTCCGTTAAACGGGTCTGATTTGGGAAGAATAAATTTAATAATGCATTTATATACAGGATTTTCATGGTCTGAGGTTATTAATGAAATGATGACAAGTTCTACTCCACTTGCCATTATGTACTATAAATTAGTGGGATCGCTCGGAGATGATAGGCTTCTACCTTTTATCACAGCAATTATTACATACGCATTATGCTTTGCAATTATGAAGTGTTGTTATGAAAAATATTCTTTAAATAAAAATGAGCTTGCTTTAGTATTCTTTATATTTATGTCTCGTGGTTTATTGATGATGACAATAGCAAACATTAGAACTATGTTATCACTAGCTATAATCTCATTTTCAGTATATAAAATACTCATTGAAAGTAAATCATTAGTTCGACATATACCTTTTATGGTTGTAGGTTCGCTTTTACATGTTGTTGGGTTGTTAACAACATTACTTTTTATTTTATACTATTTTTTATATGGGATCAAAAAAAGGTCGATTTTTATTAATATTATTGAGCTATTTGGAATAGTGGTTCTTGTGTTTGCTTATGGATATCGTTTTATTCAAAGTGCAGCTGAAAAGGGCCAACTTTATATTGATTCTGCTAATTCAGGAACTGGATTTTTTTATATATGGGAGATGGTGCTTAGTTGCCTTTCATTGGCTATTACTGTATATTGTCTTATTATTTATAGAAGGCAAAAGATGTATGCGCTAAAATGTAATAATTACGATATTGATAAATTTAAAAATAATGATCCTTTTATTAAATATATAGTTTTTATTCTTATTCTTGATATTTTGCTTTTTATTATTGAGTTTAATTCTGGATTTAGATTAAGTTGGCATATGACAATTATGAATATTCCATTAATATCTCTAACACGTAGTTATTATAAGAGCTCTCAACAATATAATATATTACTTATTATTGGACTAATAAGTTTATTCTTGGCTTGTGCAAGAGGAGATTTATGTAGTTTAAAGTTCATTTAAATATTATATTGTTTATATGATTTATACATAAGAAATAAGTAATGTTGAAAATTATTATATGGCTTTGAAGTTCATGGATAGTAGGATATCGCTTTTCAATAAGCATGTACCAATTAACAATATATTTATCACGCATCTTGTAAAGGAGATTGAAAATGTCAATAATAAAAAAAGTGTTGAAACAGTTGATATTAACTGGAGATGATTTTGCGGACAGATTGGTGGTTTCGCATCTCCGACGTGGAGAAGTAAAAAAAATAAAAGATAAGAGAAGAGTAGAAATACTTAAAAAAACTGAATTGAGTTCAGAACAAAAGCATAAGATAGATAAGCTATTTCAAGAAAATTATGGTGAAAAAATACCATATGATTGGCATCGATATTTTACAGCATATACTGGTAACTTTGATGAACGATATTTCCCTGAAATTCTATATGTGCCAGAATTTGAGCATTTTATGAATGTAAATAAGTCATACTGTGATGTATACGCTGATAAGAATGTTATCCCGTTGATTGCAAAAGCTACTGGTATTGTTACTCCTGAAACACTGTTTTCGTGCGTATATGGGATGTTTCGTGATAGAAATAATAAGGTCCTTTCGAAAACAGATTTTATTGAGAAAGCATCAAATATTGGAAATGCTTTTGTGAAACCTTCGATCGATTCAAGCAGTGGGCAAGGCTGTGCCGTAATTGACTTAAGAAATGGAAAAGATATACATTCAGGGAAGACAGTAGATGAACTTATCGAAGCGTTGGGGGATAATTTTGTAATACAAGAATTAGTAAAAAGTCATAAATCCATTTCAAATATTTACCCTAATAGTGTTAATACTTTTCGCGTGATAACATACAGATGGAATAGTGATATTGAAGTGATGCCTGTAATAATGAGAATCGGAAGGGGAAATTCAGAAGTTGATAATGCGCATGCAGGGGGGATTTTTATTGGTGTGGAAAACGATGGAACATTAAAATCTACTGCATTTACTGAATTTCGTGATACATTCAATGAACATCCAAATACTCATGTAGTATTTAAGGGGTATAGGATAGAACATTTTGATAGAATAGTTGAAGCTGCAAAAATGCTTCATTCTACAATTCCTCAATTGGGTATATACAATTGGGATTTTACAATTAATGAAGAAGGTACTCCAGTATTGATAGAGGCTAATACTCTTTCTGGGAGTATTTGGCTGGCTGAAATGGCACATGGGATTGGTGTTTTTGGTGATAAAACAGAAGATGTTTTGAAATGGATAAGACATATGAAAAGACTTAAGAAAAGTAACAGAATGTAGGTTTAAGAAATGGATATACAAAGTAGCACAGTAAAGGCTTCAAAATGGTCTTTGATGACAGAAATTGCAACTAAGCTCATATCACCAATTGTAAATATGATATTGGCTAGATTAATTGCTCCAGAAGCTTTTGGCATGGTTGCAACAATAACAATGATTACCTCTTTTGCAGATATTTTTACTGATGCAGGGTTTCAGAAATATATAATTCAGCGAGATGTAATTGATGAAGAAGATTTGAATAAAGATACTAATGTTGCGTTTTGGACAAATTTAACGTTATCTTGTTTTATATGGATTATAATTTTTTTATTCAGAGATGGTTTGGCGAATGCCGTTGGTAATTCTGGCTTGGGAAATGCAATTGCTATTGCAGCCCTAACTCTTCCTCTTACATCTTTCTCTAGTATTCAAATGGCAAGATATCGACGAAGCTTTGATTTTAAGACTTTGTTCTTTGTAAAAATAATAGAGGTAATCATTCCAGTGTTTGTAACTGTACCACTTGCCTTTATTATTAGGAGCTTTTGGGCAATTATTTTGGGTAATATTTGTGTTAATTTGGCAAATGCAGTAATATTGACTACTAAATCTGAGTGGAAACCATCATTTTTCTATAGCATTTCAAAATTAAGACAAATGATAGGCTTTAGTATTTGGACTTTGATGGAACAACTATTAGGTTGGGCAAATTTGAATGTGGGGATATTTATTGTTGGAAAGTATTTATCGGATTACTATCTTGGGCTATATAAAACATCGATGGTAACTACAAATCAGGTGTTGATGATTTTTGTTAATGCTTTTTCCCCAGTGTTGTTAGCTGCATTATCAAGAATGAAAGATTGTCCTGATGAATTCAATAAGATGTTTTATAGTTTTATTTCGAAATTGGCTTTTATTGTAATTCCATTGGGAGTGGGTATTTTTATTTACAGTAATCTTTTTACAAGTGTTATGCTAGGAAGCCAGTGGAGTGAGGCTGCGGAATATATAGGTTTATTAGGGTTAGTAATATCGTTTCATTTTGTTTTTGGTTATTTTAGTATGGAGGTTTTTATTTCATTAGGGAAGCCTATATACAGTGTATTAACTCAAGTGTTGTGTTTGGCGGTGCTTTTACCAGTTTTATTATTTGCAGCAACAAAGGGCTATACCATACTATGCTATAGTAGGTGTATTATAGTTCTTTGGTCAGTAATTGTAGATTGTGTATTAATGAAAAAGGTGGCTGGAATTTCAACTGTTACAATAATACGGAATATTATACCTTCTTTTATTGCTACATTTATTATGGCTGTGTTTGGTATAATTACACGAACAATATTTGATAGCACTATATGGGACTTATTCACAGTTGTGATGTGTATTATTTTATATTTTGTTTTGATGTATATTTATCCCAAAACTAGAAAAATAGAGATGGAACTAATTAATTTGATAAAAAGATAGGAGAATAATGTATGTTTATTAGTCGATTTGTGATAAATAGTGGAAAAAAAATGGCGGATTTTTGTGCTAATGATTTACAAAATAGATACTTTTTACATCTTTTTTCAAAAAAAGCTAAAAAGATTTTTGATTTTAGTGATGTGACAAGAGATGTGGAATATGAACAAAATAGCATCAAATGGTGGAATAAAGTATCGGGAATAAAAATAGATCCAATGTGGCATGCATTTTATAGTGATAAAAATGGTATAAAAGATGTCAAATATATTCCGGAGAATATATATTACGGTATCATAGAACCATATATGAACAAACTTAAATATGCGGAGTATTGTGATGATAAATGTTATTATCCTGAACATTTTCCTGAAAATGCAGTAGAAGGTGGATTGAAAAGACCTAAACTATACATTAGAAATATTAATGGCTTTTTTTTTGATAGTAATTTCAAAATGTATTCAAAAAAAGAAGCAGCGGAAATTGTTTCTAGAATAAATGAGGGATATGTTATAAAAGAATCAATAACAGGACGCGGTGGTCGAGGGCTTCTTTTTATTGATAAAGAGGAAACAAAATCGCAGTCTGAATTGTTACGTATATTTAGTCAGTTTAATAAAGACTTTATTGTTGAAGGATTAATTGATCAGTGTGAGCAATTAAAACGTATTAACCCTTCATCAATCAATACATTGCGAATATATACATATTTAAATCAGTCTGGTGCACACGCTTTATCTGCGTGCCTGCGTATCGGAGGAGAAAATTCACATACTGATAATTTTAATTCGGGAGGGATAGCTGTAGGGATAGACAAACAAGGTAGATTAAAAAATGTTGCATATGATCAATACTATCATATGTATACTGAGCATCCTAGTGGCAGAACTTTTGCGGGAAGTATTGTGCCTGGCTTTGATAAAGCAATTAAACTTGTTGAAAATCTTCACTATAGATTTGGACACTATCGACTTATTTCTTGGGATATTGCTATTTCACCAAAGGATGAACCGATATTAATTGAATTTAATTTGAAGTTGCAAGGCATAGATTTATTACAAATTTGTAATGGTCCAGTGTTTGGTGAGTACACAGAAGAAATATTATCTGAAATATTTAAGAAATAATCTATAAGTTAATTCGCATAATTATTTGTTGTATTTTTAGTTGTCGTAATACTATGTTAAATTGTGAGATGAAATCTTTTGCTTTTTTGCTGTATGAGTGGTTGCAGTTAAAGGTGAAACAAAATTATGAGCAGATATACATAGGATTTTGACTTGAATAAGACAAAAATATGTAATTAAGACCATGGAATAATTGTAAGCGCTTAAAAAGACGGTGCCTAGTGGACACCGCCCTGAGTAGATACAATTAAATGAAATCTCTATCTGCAGCACTGACCTTTGGAAAACTCTGACCATGGCATGAGGTCTTCAAGATACTCATCTCTGTAATCCCAGCTGGTCATGTTTGCTAGCAGTTCTTGCAGGTATGAGAATACATCTAGTCCGTTTGCCTTAGCTATCACAATGAGGCTGTAGACTGTTGCTGATGCATCTGCGCCATTAGGCGTATCCGCAAACAGCCAGTTCTTCCGCCCTGTTACGAACGGCCTTATGGCATTTTCGGCAGCGTTGTTTGACAATGAACATCTTCCATCAAGAAGATAGTTCTCCATAAATGGCTTCTGATTCTGAGCATAGCTTACAACTTCTCTGCCTATTGGCTTGAGGCTGCATCCACAGGTTTCGCATATGCGTTCACCTTTAGGAAGACTTAACAGAACTTCCTCTGTTGGAAGCTCGTCTATGATCATCTCATTGCGAACTCTCTTCTAGCGAGGAGTAATGTCACCTTTGGCGCTAAGCTTAAATGGCTCCTGTACAGTAGAGTCTGCTTCAATTTCAACCTCGTTGAATAGCGACACCTGCTGACTGCCATCATCAACCTTAACAGTTTTCTCACTTGATGGCCTGAATTTGTCGTGGCACATTTGGATGAGAATTTTGGTAAGGTTGTAGACCTGCCGTTTCAGGTCATTTATGGAATTTTGATGCATGAGAATCGTGTTGTCACGCTTAGTGATTTCACTCTCAAGCTCCATTATCCGGGCTTCATTTGCAGTCATTTTACGGTCCTTTTTCTTTAGTTTTTTAACTAAAGAAATCATACCATGAAATCGCCTGTAAGTCCAGTAATACCAAGGGTTTTAGGCGCTTTTGCACTTAAAATATTGCGCTGATTTTTGCAGGTTTTATTGCAAGCTTTTGTTCAGGTTTCGGACTTTCCATGAGCCATTTGAACTGCTGCCATGTGATTGGTCTCAGTTCATCCTCCCTTCTGGGCCACTGGAACTTGCCGCTCTCGAGTCGCGTGTACAGAAGGAGAAACCCGTCGCCTTCCCATAGAAGCACTTTGATTCGATCACATTCCTGCCGCAGAAGATATACAGAGCAGGTGCGAATGGATCCATCTGAAAATGTTCCTGCACAAGTGCATCAAGGCCATCTATGGATTTACGCATATCGGTATATCCACATGCTATATATATTTCCATGGCTACAGAGATGTCGCTTAGCATACTGATTTCAGTGCCATCAGCACTGCCTCCACAGTCTGCTGATCTGTACCGCCGGCAACTTCAACGGTAGCCTGAGGAAGATGTACTATTACAGCTGCCTACATGCCAGGAAATGGAGACTGAACCTCAAGTTTTTTGAAGTGCGCAGGCTCCTGATGACCTCTGCCGGCATATGCATTGCGCTCACCGGAAGATTTTCTACTGTGGCTTCACGAACCTTACGAAGCCAGTAGTAATATGTTTTGACATTAATGTCATGTGCATGACACCATGCCGCAACGGTCATGCAGCTGGCCTGACATTCAGATATACGCTCAGCCCACTGCTGAAGGCGAAGCTGAGCCTTAACAACTTTAACTTTATCCATAATTGAGACTTCCTAAGAGTTAGACCTTTTTAGACTTGCTTGGAGTAAATTAGTATTCTAGCTTAGTCAAATCTACTCTAAATTATCTCACTGAGGATCCGGTTATTAAAGGCACCCGGTTATTGTGCGCTTACGAATAATTCAACTTTTGATAGGCTGTTTGCGGCTATAGTTATTTTGAAAACTAGGAGATAAAATGAAAAATATTGAACTGAAAAATAATAGAATATTAATTACCGGTGCTGCAGGTTTTATTGGCGCCAACTTGGTTATGGAACTTTTACATAATATTGAATCAGTAAAAATTATCGGTATCGACAGCATGAATGATTATTATGATGTGTCCCTCAAGGAGTACCGTCTTGAGCAGATTGAAAAGCTTGCTGGTAAGGTTACCGGGACTTTTGAGTTTATCAAAGGGAATATAGCGGATAAAGCACTTATCAATGATATTTTTGATAAGTACAAGCCTGATATTGTTATCAACCTTGCTGCTCAGGCAGGGGTAAGATACAGTATCACCAATCCCGATGCCTATATCGAAGCGAACCTGATCGGCTTTTACAATATTCTTGAAGCCTGCCGTCATTCCTACGACAACGGAGCCAAGGGTGTGGAGCATCTTGTTTATGCCAGCTCCTCATCAGTCTATGGTAGCAACAAGAAGATTCCGTACTCCACCGAAGACAAAGTGGACAACCCTGTATCGCTTTATGCCGCAACCAAGAAATCAAACGAACTGCTGGCACATGCATACAGTAAACTTTACAATATACCATCAACGGGACTGAGGTTCTTCACAGTTTACGGACCTGCGGGAAGACCGGATATGGCGTACTTCGGGTTTACGGACAAGCTC
>JAQYAV010000017.1 GCA_029338675.1 Lachnospiraceae bacterium | reverse complement strand
TGTTCTACTACAAGGCTTGATCCTGCTTTAAGTGATTATACTGAGGACCATGTAGCAAGGCTGTTTGAAAAAAGACTAATAGTTTTTCGACCTGTCGAAGCTAAGATAGATTATTATGCTTATGACCAAACGGTGCTGCCACAAAGCTCTTATCCTGAAATTTTGGATGAGGAGTATATTAGTGTTCCATGCTTTGATTTGAAAAAGCTTGGTCTTACAGAGGATGATTTCCACAACACAGTGAAAACAATAAAGCCATTATTAGTAGAGCCGCCAGTATCTGATGATACTATTGATAAGACCAATTTTGTCTTTGTAAAGATTTGGGATCCAAGCATTGATGCGTATGATATATATCTTTATTTTAATATTGTCAGCTTGACTATGAGGGATGGAGTGACAAAATTATTAATTAATATGCCTGAGTACAACAGGATTAAACTTAATGTGGCTGATGTTGTCAATATTATAGATGATCCTGCCGATAGCATCATATTCATTCCTTCCGCTCTTTATGAAAGCTATGTTGAGCAGCATAAAAACGACTATGTGGACCAAGAAGAATATTTGGTGCCTGATTTTAAAGAGGTTGAGGAACCTGAGCATAAAGAAGTAGTTCAAGATGATGAAGCTGTTTTAGATACTGAAGTTAAAGCTGAGAAACCTTCTTTGAATGAAACAGAACTGCGGAATAAAATTAATGAATTGCCAAGTGCTTTAGGGGTTAGCAACAAAGAGGCTGCAATTGTGACTAAAATGAAAGAGGCAGCTAGGGAGATGCACCTTGTTTACAGTGATGAGGATTTAATCAATTTCTATGTATCAGCTCATTCTTCTAATCTGATAGTACTGGCTGGCATGAGCGGCACAGGTAAATCTAGGCTTATAAAGGTATATGCTAAGGCTTTAGGTCTAGATGTATATAATGGCATCAAGTTTATCTCTGTTAGCCCTGCTTGGACGGATGATACTGATCTTTTAGGATATGTTGACTACAAAAATATGATGTATCGCGAGGCGGGAACAGAGCTAGTTACTTTCCTAAAAACTGCTGCTGAAAACAGGGATAAGCAGTATGTCGTCTGCTTTGATGAAATGAATTTGGCCAGGGTGGAGCATTATTTCTCACCGTTTTTGTCAATTTTGGAGGATCCAGAGGAAGAAAGGCTCCTTACTGTATATAACAAAGCATTAGATAATAAGCTTCAGAATTCAAGTGATTATCCATCGAAGATTAGGTTGTGGAATAATGTATTGTTCGCAGGTACAGTTAATATTGATGAATCTACCTTTAACTTCAGTGATAAGGTGCTAGATAGAGCTAATGTAATTAAGCTTGGGATGCGCCCATTTACTGAGTTAAAGGCTGTACTTGAAAATTGCTGCTTAAGTGATCGCGAGCTCTCTGTACTTACGGAGCTTCATGAGGCTATTAAAAAATCAAATCCGAAGCTTGGCATAGGCTACCGCATTGTAAAGCAGATTAATAGCTATATAAATAACATTCCTAAGGATGTAGAGTATTCTAGGGCATTAGCATTTGATAAGCTCATTGTTCAGCGTATTATTACTAAGCTAAGGGGTTCTGAGGAACAGCTGAATAACCTTATAGGTAGATTATCTGGTGATGATAGATTGTTAGATAGTAATATTGAGGCTATTTTGGATAAGTATAGCGATGTATCTGATTTTAATCATGTTAGAGATGAATTGAAGAACAAAGCGAAAGAACTGGTGCTTTATGGTTATTCCGTATAATTCACTTCCGTTTGGATTTTTGCTTATTAACGAAATTGGCCATAGCGATGAATATTTTAGCCAGGTAGAGTTTACTGATAGTATAGAGGATATCAATAATGGAGTTTTGACTAATAAAATAAGGATTAGAGAAAACTCTGATACCTTAGTAAAGTTTACATCTAACCTCAATGAACCAATTAGGCTAGAGATGGACGGATTTGACGGGGTAGATGTTGCCGAAATATTACATGATGATGGTGTTTATTTAGAGCCATCAGATAAAATTATAAAGGTTTTTTCTTATATCAGCTTTCCTCTGCCGCCCGGTGTATATATTATTAAGATATCATGCGATGATAAAAGCTATTATACAAGCTTTGAAGTGATGGGGAGCAGACTTGATTCTAATAGCTGGGAGCTCATGGCTACAGATGTTTTTGAAAGCATTAAAATGCTTGCGTTTCAGATGGCTGTTCAGAAGATAAGTGCTGTTAAACAACCAGTCATTAATGAATTTGTTGGTTCCCTTATCTTGAAAATGAATGTAATAGAGCAGTACTATAACAAGGTTATAGCGGCATTAGATGATTTAAGCAAAAATCCGCATAATAAAATCTCAAAAAAATATGTGCTTTCGAATAAGGCTGAGCAGTTTGCTATTGATTATCAGTGTAATAAGCTCAATACCAGAAAGATTAACATTGGTTCTGGGTATGTTCCTTTAAAATTCACTGATTATCAGCTTACTGAAAATGCTTACATGAAGCGTATAGTGTTAGAGTTAGATAAAATTATTCGCTTATTTATCA
This sequence comes from Lachnospiraceae bacterium, assembly GCA_029338675.1. GTDB lineage: Bacteria > Bacillota > Clostridia > Lachnospirales > Lachnospiraceae > Coprococcus_C. Next base: position 1,439 of record JAQYAV010000017.1, on the reverse strand, counting down.
ATGAGATGGGAAGCAAAAAATCCTATATCATGAGTAAACTAGAAAATGATATTTATGGTAAGGATAAAAATACGTATGAATATAGGCGAAATGTTACTAATCTTGAATTCCTGCTCAAGTACTATACTAAAGCTAAAAAGATAAAAAGTGTGATTAATAATCTCAAAGACACTGCGTGGTTTGACAGTGTGAACGAGAATATAATCCAAAGAGTGCCGAGCCAGAGTATGCTTGACCCTAGATATGGTATTTTAAGTAGGGTTAATAAAGAGCTTAAGGCCATGACCATCAGGTATGACATTGATAATAGGCTGTCTTTCATATGGCATAACTCTTCTAAACTTTATGAGCTGTGGGGTATTCTTAAGTTTGTTGAAGCCTTTAGAAATATTGGTTTTGAGCTTGAAGAGGGATTAAATGTCGAAAAAATAGATGGCGAGCTAAAAATAGCCGGCTTATCATCAGGCGATTACTTTCTTTTAAAGAAAAATAACATTATGGTTAAAATAAACTATGAGCCCAGCCTGTGTAAATGCGATAGGGAAACAAGCTTAGATACTGATCCCGTATATACTGTGGGTAAAAATGTTACTCCGGACTGCAAAATTGACTTCTTCTATAATTTCAATGCTAGCCGTCTTTATATGACATCTCTTATTGTCGATTTTAAGTATAGAGCTAAGCAATCTATATGGAGTGACTATAGAGACGACTGTAAAAAGCAGCTGATCAGCTATGCATCTGATACGAGGTCTATTATGGTTTCATATAAAGATAAACGGCAAAGCCTAAGGATTAGGCCTGTTTCTGAGGTATGGGCTCTTTACCCAAATAGTGCCAATGTGGAAGAGGAGCAGATTGAAAGTGATTTGTTTATTAATCTGATTTCGTTTGTGCCGGGGTATCAAGATGTTATTGAGCGTCACATTAATAGGTTTATTGATGAGTATCTGCTATATGATATTGCAGAGGTCAATAGGTTGTATGGAGCAAAGGATACTTCGGCTTCTTAAAGCTTCATGGGGCGTAGCAGAGTTTAGCATGAAAGAAGGAACTTGCGTTTTTTACTTGGGGAGTAGGTGGCCTTGATGGGAACAAAAATAGGATTAAGCAAGTCAAAGTATTGTAAGGGTATTCAGTGTCCTAAAATTCTTTGGATGGAAAAAAATAAACCTGAAGAGGCTGAGGATATTCTTCCATATACTATCCTTTCCAATGGTAATAGGGTAGGGGAGCTTGCTAGAGAATACTTTGGTGAATATGCTCTAGTTGAATATGACAGGAATGTATTGAATATGTGTGAGGCCACAAAGCAGTACTTATCTGCAGGTAAAGCTAATATTGCTGAGGCAAGCTTTACCATAGACGGACTATACTGTGCAGTTGATATTCTCCATAAAAATGGGGATGGCTGGGATATAGTAGAAGTGAAAAGCTCT
>JAQYAV010000016.1 GCA_029338675.1 Lachnospiraceae bacterium | reverse complement strand
AAGCAACTTAACTGATGTAATTATTGCGGTCTTTCCGGATCCATTTTCTCCATATATTGCTTTGATTTTATACTTTTCAGGATCGAAGTCCTTATTGATAGTTTTTTTATAAAAATCTAATTGAATAGGTTGCTCAATATTTTTAATTCCACATATATTGAGCGTCAAAATATAAAAGTTCGGTTTCATTTTTGCACCTCCTATATTCACATTTTACCACTTTTATGGTAAAAGTAAATACATTTTGTATTTTTTTATACTCTATATTATATGCAAATTATTATTAGTTATACAATATTCCATTGCAAAGTTTAATTACAATTACATTTTCACTCAATATAATTTAATTCATCCATAAATAATGAAAATAAATAAGCCGTCCTCCTCTCAGACGCCAGCTTAATCCATCACTCTTATCTTTACCAAATCACATTCCAAAATCCATTAATAATCTACCATTTCAACCTACTATACAACTTGCACAAAAATTTCTTGGGCTAAAACCGGTCTACGAAAAAAGCACCCTTAAACCCTTATTCCACCTGGCTTTACAACAACTCCGAAAAAATACTGCCGTGGCAGATGAAAAGTACCTTTATTACACTCATTTTAATACCTCATATCTTCTTAAAGCCTTGTATTTCCTGGGTTTTTGGCACTTGTGCAATTTTACCAATAAAACAATGCTTCACCAATTCGAAAATACGCCGCAGCCTCCTCAATGGATAATGTATATTTTCTATTTCCATATATGTCTTTACGATAAACTTCATCCCATTTTTCTCTATCAATCTCTTCAATAGATACAGAGACTACATTCTGACTAACTACCAATTCTTCTGCAATGCTCTCTTGTTTTATATCCTAGCCTTTCATATAGTCTACATGCTGGAAGGGATGCATCTATTGTAGCCATATCAAACTCCTTGGCAATCATATTTTCAAGGCTTTTCATTATGAAAGAGCCATAGCCCTTTCGTTGATACGCCGGTAATACATAAACTCGATTAATATGATTTTCATCAATAGTTCCCGTGGCAATCACCTCATCATCTACAATCAATTTATATGTCTTTCCGGATTGAATATCATCACTAATTTTCTGCATATTATGATATTCACAAAACATATTCACTATCTCCGGTAAGTAGTACTTTGGATATATCTCTCGCACAGTATTCTGAACAATACAAAAAATCTCCTGTGCATCATTTATGCTTGCTAATAAAAATTCCTTCATATCAAGTTCTCCCTTCGTTCATAGATAAATTAAAACGCACCATCCTTCGACATTCCTATCGACTGATGGTGCGTTGCATGCAATATATGTTATCCCTATCATTATAATAAGCTATCCAATACTTCTTCCCTTGGGATATCTCACAACACAGTTTTTTCCATCAGCAATAAGCCCGTCATGCCAGACCACAACAACGGGATTAGACCATACACTATTAAGCTGAGGAAAATGTAAAATACTCTGCATTGTGTTTCTTCCTTTCATTTTTATAATTGTTTTCGTTACTACACTATGAATTATGTGTTGTCAATACAATATTCACCTTTACCCAAAGATGTAATACTACATAATTCCATATGTTATCGCTCTTTCAATTGAATTGTTATTATTTCCCTTGTGGGCCAAAAGGCGCAAAGATGCAATCTTACTATCTTTCCCCCAAAAGGAGCGAATGATTTTGCAAATAAAGGCAACGCCTTTGCTATCACATCTGGCTCATCAATAATCATCGTTGCATGTGGAGTCCATATAAAGTCTTGGATACTTTTTACCTCTACACTCGCATCATGGAGAGCAAGTAACTCTGGACTCATATCAGGTGCGCCAAAAAGTACTTTTCCTCCCGGAAAAATTCCAACATGACTAATATACACCGGCACCTGTGCAAAATCTTCTGCCAATCTATGTACTAAATCTTTCACTTCCGCTTCTCTATCAAGCGAATAGCACGCTAAACTAATATGAAAAGGAAGTCCATGTGTCTGCTCACCATCAAACCCAGCATTCTGCAGTTCTTTGTACCACGAACTCATTCTACTTTGGGATTCTTCATCCAGGTCAGCCATTAATGTTAAAAACTGTTCTGCCATAATCAAACCTCTCAGCTTTATGCTTCATATACAATAAATGGAATAGTAAGTTCTTCCTTGGTATATCCTGCATGAACGCCAATCATTTCCTCTGCTTCTTCTCTAGTGTTAAACACAGTCAAATCCGATATTGCAATCGCAACATAATCTCCAATCATATCGTCTGCATTAGTATGCTTGATACCATCACCAAATAGGTTACTTTCATATACTTCCTGCTTTGTTAATAGTATAAAATCATTTACAAATGCATTATTAAATGCACGCACAAAATCGCTTTTCATTTCGTCTTTAACAAATAAATTCAGTGCACGAGGCTCTATCGATGGCATGCGTACAAGACATTTTGCTACTTCAGGATAATCCATAATACACACATTTCTACCATCTACATGTCCATGATCTGCAGTAATTATCACTAGAGTATCTTCTAGCTGCTCACACATCTGTTTAACTCTGTTTTCCAAAGTTTTCAGAATGCTTTTAGTTTTTTCATGATAGCATCCAAACTTATGCATTGTTGTATCAGGTTCATTCCAATATGTATAAATATATTTATTACCATCTTCCTTGCATAGCTCAACAACACGATTGCAGATATCATCAAAGCAATTAGGAAATGGTGGAATAAATGGTGTTGAATAATACGCTTTATACCCTGAATTAGTCAGTCTCTGATAAATAGATTCATAGCCACAATATTTTCTAGCTACAGATTCATTCATTACAGGCGAATTAGTTCCCTGTTCTGTATTTAAGAATACAGTGACATTTTTATCAATCTGCGGATAATAACAATCCCAACCAAACCACGCATGTTCAATTGGCTGTAGTCCACAATCAATTGATGTAGTAGCAGCAACTGTCGTTGGTGGAAATACTGTTTTATACGAATCTATAAGATGGCTAGAGAAAAAACTATTTTTATCAAGATTTTTTTCTAAAATATAGGTTCCCATACCATCCAAAAGTAAGACAACTACATTTTTGTAATTCTTCTCAAGGTATTTATCAGCAATTGGCAATGTATCACCTACTGTATCCACACCAAATTTCTTTAATATAGAATTAGGTAAATTAGCTATACAGTTTCTATAGTCTAACAAGTCAAATTTCATATATATCTCCCATCTTATAACATGCAATGCCAAAACAAAGACTCAATACGAACTACTATTTCTCCTTCTTTTTCAATCTTATTTGTGAAATACTTCACTATAGTATCTTCATTGGCATCAATATATTTTTCCTGCTCTGGATACATATCCCTCACTCTCTGAACTAATTCCTGTGCATCACTGTAATGCCAATTGTTTGATAAAAAAACTGATTCAACTGTAGAGAAATACTTCCCTAACATGCTTTCAAAAGCATCCTGTTTTGCCTTCTGATTCTTTATTCTTTCATCTATAAATGTTGATTTAACACCAATCTCATCAAATGCGTCTTTAAAGAAATAGTTCCATGTACTTACTGCATCACCGTTAATAGAAAAGACGCCATCTCGTGATAAAACTTTGCTAGATTTTTCAATCATGGCCTCAGGATCTTTAAGCTGGTATTGGAGATAATGAGCTACAATTAAACTATAATCATTTTTAGCATTAATTAGTTTCCAACTCTCTTCCTGTTCGATATCACTAAATTCTATAGATATTTCTACATCATTTGGCAAACTACCCTTGTAATCGTCAGCAAAATGTTCAAAGTCATCTGCCCAGCTTCCGTGAATATCATAGCCATACACCTTTGTTCCCTGCGGAATTCTATCCCAGTTGTTTCTCCAAAGTTTTGCATAACCACATCCAAGGTCTAAAACCTTTTCATTTTCCTTAATATCCAAGGAATTAAAAATGCGCACATACCAGTCCATTTCATCACCAGTATGCTTAAGTGCATCCCAGTGTCGTTCGTCAGCACCTTGATCCAAACCTACATTTTGTACAATTGCTGCAACATCATCCCAATCAAGTCCCTCTGATTTTCTGTCAAGTGTTCTATTAATGGCAGAAATCACTTTATCTATCTGATAGCGTTTTTCTTCCATTTGCTTAAGTTGTATCTTAAGCGCCGCTTCTATATCGGATGCCCCTCCATCAGCAAGGTTATCTCTTATTTCTTCTAACGAAAAACCTATTTGCTTCAACGCAACAATCTTCTCTAATATTTCAAGTGCCGCTTGATCATACAATCTATAATTTCCTTCCGAATAATCTGTAGGTTTAAGCAACCCTTTTTCGTCATATAATCTAACCGCTTTCTGTGAAACTCCCGCCTTCTTTGCAATCTCACCTGATGTCATTTTATCATTCATTTGTATATCCTCCATGTGTAAAGTCTTGGACGTCCTTATATTCACCATAAAGGATTCCCTAGGGGAAGAGTCAACACATAATTTAAAAATAATGTTCCATCAATCTATCCACCCATTCTGGTACTATTGCATCCTTTTTATCATATACTGGGTAATATGGCTTTATATCAAGTACTACCGTGCCATCAATAGCATCTAATCCCTTTACATTAAGCTGCGTATCTTCTACATTGACAATCTGTACCGATGTCATTCCGATTCTATTAGGTCTATCTTTTCCTCTCTGCGAAAAGATACCTACAAGCGGCATATCGTCTCTGTTTTGAGGCCTTCTCTGAAGATGCTTTTCTTTATCATAAACCGCTTTATCCAAATGATATATGATAATAGCATGTGAGAAATCACTCAATCCTTCCAAGCCAGAATAATATTCCTCTTCCAAATGGATCGTTGAAACATCCTGTCCCCAAGCTACATCTTTTTTATTTTCTACATTATTGTGTACATAGCCAATTGGCCTCATTACTATTTCGCTCATAATCTAGCCCTCCAATAGATCCTTACCAATATTACGGTGACGATCCCTTAGGAATAATTAATACAAAGTCAAGTATTTTATATTCAATTACATAATAAATTATCCAACTGATTCCTTGTATGCTTCACACATGTTTTCCAAAGTCGCATACCAAAATAGTCCACCAAGAATTCCGGGAAAGCACTTAAAATAAATACTCTCTGTTCAATCATTTTATTTTTTTCAACAGAATAAATCACACCAGGACTTATCCCATCAAGGTATTGCTCATATGAGACAACCTCCGCTTGCCCTAACATGCATGATACTTTCATTGCAAACACATCTATAATCTCTTTCCAAGTATCAATATCATAATCCCTGAAATGAGGATTTAATGAACGCGAAGCTGAAATGGTTTTATATTCCGCAAGGTCATCAATTGCTACATAGCAATTTGATGATACTCCACAGCTTCCCGGTTCAAAATCCCTTAAAGCTTCAACCATCGGATAACTGATATATAGCTTTCCGTTTTCCGTCTCATTATCAAAGCTTTCAAGCATTTGACCTACTACATCCTCATTCTCATATGCACTACCAAGATTTGTCTGGTGAGCATCATAATCAAAGAATAGATATACTTCTGAAAAATCATCTCTTGATAATCCCGTGAGCTGATTTTGTATTTCCTGATTACTTTCCCTGAGGACCTCTATGATATCTGTATCGAAATCATCTTCCTTCAGCCTCTTCCAAAGCATATAGATGTTCTCTCCGGCAGGAAGCGTAATCACTTTAAAATTACTATGATAAAAGAATACCCTTGAAATATTGTCAATTACCTGGGGTTCCCTGGCCTCTCCTTCAACTATAAATGCTTTATAGTCCTTATCTGCCATTAAATGCACCTGCCTTATACATCTTCTGAAGATTATGAGCCTGTCGCAGCTCTTTTTCAGTTAATTTATGAAGAGCTTTGATATTATTGTTCTCAAGAAGGAAATAACAATCCGGGCGTAACAAATCATTGCTCATAAGATCTGTATTATGTGTAGTAGTAAAAATCTGTACCCCCGGTATTTTTTTCAGTCTTCTCTGTACCGACTCAGATAATTCAAAATGATAAAATGCATCAAATTCATCAATGAATACAAGTGATGCCTTTTCCATACGAATATACCAATAATAGAACAGTGCCAGTGATCTTGTTCCTGTAGATGCAATCTTAAAGAAATCTGCATCCTTATTATCAAAGTGGCAATAAATAGCTTTTCTTCCATCGACCTCACAATCAAACAATTCATATTCGATACTATTTTCTTTTAGGAATTTCTGGAAATCTTTTACCTTTCCGCTATTTACAATTCCCTCAGCAATACTTTCAGATCCATTCATAAAGCCTTCATAGCCTCGACTATCCAATGAATAGAACAAAAGCATACTATCAACAAATTCAATAAATTTCTTGAATATACTATTCTGCTCATTATCCTCAAGAATAGAATTACTATTTACATATTTCACTCTCGAAATTGGGCTTTCACTCTTTATAGAAGCATTCAATGTACTTGAACCTTCAAGTAAGGTGAAACCATCTCTTGTAAGAAAGTCAAAGTATATTACCTCTTTTCCGTCAATAATCAAACTCTCGCTCCTTAAGGTATTCACATCTGTTTTACAATACTTATAAATGACCTCATGCTCATCAAATGCAAATGTATATTCAAATTCTGCAAAAGCCTTTCTTCCACTCATATTAAGATAAAAATCATAATTTTGAAGTAGCTTCTGCTTTTCAGTCAGATGTGTAATAATGTCAAAAATAGCTAATCCGAGATTGGATTTACCACAGCCGTTAATACCATAAATGATACCTTTGGAAACACAGCCATTTTCTATGATCTCCGAATTAAAGCTATAATTACTTGGCAATCCTAAATCCAGTGTGATTTTATCCTTAAAACCTTTAAAATTCTCAACACTAAATCTTTTTAACATGATAACCACCTTCCATTTCTTTTTCTGATGCTCACATTCGCTTTTAATAATTCTTTTTTATATTATATGATTATCCGCAGAAAAATTCAAGTTTATCCGTATTTTTTTTACGGATTGTGTGAATATACTATCCAACATAAAAATAAAAGCCCTATAGAAAGCTATTTTCACTTTCTACAAGACCTTTAATACTAATCAATATTTCTTTAAAATATCATATAAAATGATAACCAGGTAGCTCATTGGTTTCAAATCTTGGGTTCACAATTTAACAAAGGGTGTGCAATACACATCTCGTTACGGTTTTACTACCATTTTTACTACCATAAATGTGATAAATTCCTACTATTAAGCACCATCAAATGCTGCCTCATAAATGAAATACTTAATGCTGGAAAAGCATTTTGATTAGCACACTATTGCTCTTGAGTATTACAAAATCTTTTATAGTAAACATACCTCGCTACCTTAACAGCAATTTCCTGATAATCATTCGGTTTATCAAGAATCTCAACCAACCTGTCTTTTCTATAATCCATATATCTTGAATACAACTCTTCCGTTTCATCAATCGGTTCTATATACTCATTTTTCAGAATTTCATCCCATTTACTTGGTTCTTCTACATATTCTGGAATATCATCTAATGCGTCATGAACTTCGATAACATAAACATCTCGATGGATAAAAGCATAAATAATAATGCCTATTATTTCATATATAATAATACCAACTATCAGCAAACAAAAGAAAATTCCATATGTATTATTAAGATTCAAATTCGTAATAATCCTTAAGACAAAAACAGCACATAAAGTCACTGAAGAAGTTATAACACCATTAGCAGAATATCGATTTGATTTCAGAATCTTACCTCTACCTACAAATCTTGCAATTGCCCATGAGAAGCCAACAATTGCAAGAATAATGTAAAATACCATAGCAAGAGTATATGCCTTTGGTTCATAATTCAATTCATCCATAACACCTGCGTAAGATTTCGCTAATAACATTAAACCAGCAAGTAATAAACTTATCACTCCAAATATGCACAGCAAAATTCCACTTATCAGAAAATGTGAAGCCATTCCTCTTGCAATTCTCGTTTTATCATCTATTGCATTTGATGAAATATTTGTTTGATAAACAGTCTGTGGCTGTTGTGTTATAACCTGTGGTTGTTGGTAGGATGCAGGCTGTTGCTGATAAGCCGCATTCTGTCTTATAATCTGCTTACCACATTTAGAACAGAATATCGCATCATTATCTAATTGATTCCCACAATACTGACAATACAAATAATCTACCACCTTTCACTTATTCTACTTCTTCTAAGTCAAAACCAATATAGCCAACTCTAAGTAAAGTTGCTAAACTTTAGCCGATAATTCAAAAAAATCTTTTTTATTATCTGATATCATTCCACAAGTAACACATTCCCTCTTCATTCGTCATCTTCTCCTTCAAAATGTATTTTCATTTCTGGAATCGTGCAAAGGAAATCCGTAACCGTTTTATCAACTGTTCTTTAAACATAATCTGTCTTCCTTCACACCCGTTACCATTGTTGAATAGAAGAATCCTATTTATTACTCAAACTCAATCTCCTCATTAATCTTCTCATGAATACTAATGCGATTCTTGATATCAATTCTATTTACCAGCCAACCATTCAGATTACAATTACGAATGAATTCATCAATACGATTTACACCATACATCTCCTTTAATGTGACAACAACTCCGAATCGCAATCCAACTCCATCCTCTGGTTCCAGTCGATTATTTGTTTTAATTTCCATCCCCCAATTCTTGTTAGTGTATGATTTTTTTGGTACCTTTCTATCTTTAATCGTTTGAGCTATATATTTAACATTGTCCCATTTTCTGAATTTTTCTCTTGCATCGCCTTCCAGAATAAAGCCTCTCTGGTCACCCAAATCCATATCTTGATTTTGCTTATCGGAATTAATTTCATTTAGGCTGCCATCATCCTTTATTCTTCCAAAATGAAGATTTAATTCTGTATTTGTGTAATCCACCCCCTGCGCTCTGTCACAGACCGGAAAATAGCACATCGTTGCTCTTGCATAAAATGGATAACTATCATTCTTTAAAGGTACCGGGAAATGATAATTATATGTATTCCATTTTTCACTTACATCTGTTACTAGAAATTTTATCTCATCATCCTTAGTCTGAACAATATCCTCAATTCTTATTGGCACTACTCCATGTCCATATAACGCAACTTCTTCTGGTGATGGTGCTTCTTTCCATCCTCTTGCAGAGTCTATTATCAATGCTTTTGCAAGTTCCCTATTTAATCCTAAAACATCAATCAGGTAACTTAACTTTCGTGCAATCCATGGTGCAGCAAATGATGTTCCGGCAACATTTACAGCACCTAAAGGTTCGCAAACCTGAATATATTGTTCTTCACTTCCACCATAATAACTAACATCAGGTTTTGCAAAGAAAGATAATGCCAAACCTTTTCTTGCATATTTTGTAGACAATCCACTTTTAGTAACAGAATTAACAACTATACTGTTAATAGAATCTGCAGGTGAACCAATCTTCACAACCTCATCATTAGGTTTGTTAGTACCTGCAACCACAAAAATAACATCGTTTTCATACTGTATTTTATCTAGAATTGCTGCTTCCGCAGAAATAAAGTTATCATTAATCTCTTGATTGCTTCCAAGCGAAATATTCCACACCTTAATATCTTTATTTGCTTCCACAATTTTCTTGATTGACTTAATTATTGTAAAAGAAGAGAATTTTGAGCCTGCGGCCACTCCAAAATGTCTTACTCTAAAACGTCCGCATCCGTCATCTAACCAAGGATTAAGTTTTGGACCATCAACAATAATTGAAGAAACCGATGTTCCATGTCGATAATCATTCTGATTAATAGGAATACTATCATCAATCATCTTATGATATTCAACCCATTCCGAAAAATATACTCTATCATCAAACAGGGTATCAATTACACCAATTGTTGGTTCGTTAACCGGAGAAGGAATTGTCATTAAGCTTTCTTCATAACTATCCATAAAATCTTCCGGTGATAAATCCGACAAATTTTCTGTAGCCATTGCGACAAGATACGGTGCTTTCTCATACAATAAATTAATTTGATTAATATCCAGATACACCGTTCTATTATCAAGAATTCGAGCTGATAAAACATCTATACCGATTCCTTTAAATAACGCTTTTGCATCAACTCCTATATCATATATTGTAATTATACTTTCTTTATCATTTTTTGTAGCTCTTTCAATATCAAAATCATCAATATATGATACATCCGCTATAACCTGTTTGAACAACGACTTGCTTATATCAAAGTTCTGATAGTCAACACCATCCATTATTCCTCTATCATCAAATGTATTCTTAGTAATCTTTCCAGTAAACGAAGAATCTAAAACTGCTTTTGCTTTCTGCAAAAGTGATATACTATGCTCCAAATCAGAATACTGCAAATAATAAGTTATTATATGTCTTGATTTATTCTCGTCAAATTTCGCACCTACAATGGCTTTATTCGATTCCGCCCCCTTAAACAATCCTGCTATTCTATTTGATTTAGCAACAATTTTATTGTAATAAACACTTACAAGAATACCTTCAAATGGTCTTGATTCATTTTTCCAAAATATGATCAATTGATTCAACTGTTCAATCAAGCGAGTAACTATTTCATTTGTAACAACGATTTTGCTATTCATTGCAGCTCCTCCGCCATTATTAGACTTTGACGCTTGAATAAATCGTTTCCCCTTTAATTCCAATACATTATTCACCTAATCACTCCCCTTTACTCAATTTCCTTGATACGCTACTTTTTGATTCTCCCTTTAGTTTTTCAATTTCACGTACTGTAAATCCCATGTCCTTTAAACTCACAATATCTATTTGATCAATATCACCTATCATGCTATTAAATAATCTTCTAAGGTAGTCATTTTCTGAACTGATATCACTAAATGCCAAAGACGTTTTTATTATGTTCTTTAATTCACCCGGATAAGGGATTGTTGTTGCTACGTTTAATATCTTTCTAAACAAACGCGTATCCTTTGTTATTCCTTTAAAATTTTTAATATATGAAGAAAAATAATACTCCGCAACTTCGACAAGGTCATTTTTTGAATAACGGTCAAAATTAATAGTCGCATCAAATCTTCTTATCAATGCCTTATCAAAATTCGAAAACAAATTTGTTGTTGCTATTATAACAATTTCTTTATTCAAATCAGTTAATCTATCCAATTCTCTCAAGATAGTAGATGTAACTCGTCCCATTTCTCTAACATCATTTGAATTTACCCTATCCAGAGCAATTACGTCTATCTCATCAAACAGAATGACTGTTTTATTTGGATGCGGAATTAAATTTATTTCATTAAAAACCGTTGCAATATTCTTATTCGTTTGACCTAATTTACTATCGATTATATTTTCAAAATTTACACAATATAGTGTCCTGCCTAACAAACGAGCGACCTGTTTAACAGCTTCTGTTTTACCACTACCTGGTAACCCCTCAAAAAGGAATTTGTTAATACCAATATTATGATTAACAGCATTAATAATGCCCTTTATATCTCCGGAAATAACGGATGGTAAATATAAAGGTTCTATTGTACGTGTATCTATTTGTTTCAAAAAATCACTCTCAAAATCATTGCTTTGCGGAGTATACAAATTTGCTTCAGCTATTAATCCCATTACATATTCAGCAAGTTGATCGTCTCCAATGCTATCAAAATATCTAGCTATATTTATTGCTTCATTTCTAAATCCATTTTCATTACGTTCAACATGATACTTTATCAAATTAATTACATTTTGTTTTTTCATATTCATCTACCTCCACATTCATACAATATCATACATTGGGACAATATTCAATAATTTGGGACAAAGTTTCATATTTTATATTTATATATTATATGACATGACAATAAAAATTAAACCGGCATCCTCTCGGACACCGGCTTATTCCATCACTCTTACCTTTACCAAATCACATTCCAAAATCCATTAAAAATCTACCATTTCAACCTACTATACAACATGCACAAAAATCCCCCGGGCTAAAACCGGTCTACGAAAATACGAAAAAAGCACCCTTAAACCCTTATTACTTCTGGGGTTACAACAACTCCGAAAAAATACTGCCGTGGCACACACAAATCCTTATCGTGCTGTAAACTATATAAGAGATGAGAACGGAAATCCTATATGCCCTAATGGACGTAAATTTCTTTTCAAACGAAAACAACATGTAAGATATAATAAACATGGACGTACAGAAGAAATCTATCCAAGCTTATTAAGTGTACCCTTTTTACATAAAACAGTGACGATTTTCAAAAAACATATATTAATGTAAAGAAACGCTAGAACCAGCATTTGCCGGAACTAGCGTTTCTTTATCAGAG
>JAQYAV010000015.1 GCA_029338675.1 Lachnospiraceae bacterium | reverse complement strand
CATCCTGATTTAGAATTTTTTGCATATTTAAGAAGACTTTCAGCAGTATCTTTTCCAAAACCACTTTTATATATCTTCTCTAACGCTTCTAGACCTGCTTTTTTGTTTGCATATGCATATTGTTTGATGATGTCATCATCTCTGCATTAGTGATGGCTCATAAAAGATAATTATATTTTTGCCAAATACATCAAATACAAAAAATACCCCTTCTATCCATTTTTCTGTTACAGAAAACGCATTGTCTTCACAGCACCAAGTGCCATGAAAACAATGCGTTCTAAGCCCTAAACAAATATTATGTTTTGAATTCGGATGTCCTTATGTACACCCAAATGGCAAATTTCGCCCTAGGGTCTTCAAATTAATCTACATGGATTACATCACCTTCGGTGAGAGCCATTCCGATTAATTTAAAGACCAAAATAATCTACTTTGTTGAGTGTCCTTATGTGGAGACATAATTTAATAAAACTACTTCCAACCACGAGTCTTTAAATATTTATCAGGAATTCTCAACTCAAGCTCTTCAATAACATTTTGTAAATAGCTATCCATATCCGTATTCGAATAACAATTATGTTCATTAATTACACTTATCAACTTCCCATTACCAACTTCTATCGAGAATCCAATTATATCAAGCTCATAACTAAATACTACAGAAAAATAATCATAAGCTATAAAACATATTTTAAATGACCAATGACCTATTTCCTCAACTATATCATAAAACTCCATACCTCTTATTTTGTTGCCAAATGATTGCTTTATTTTTCTCCCAATTTCCATTCTAATTTTATTAAAATCATTTAATTGCATACCAAAAATCTCCTCTCTTCTCCAATGCAAAATATCCATGCTTTTCTTGCAGATAATCCCATTCCCATTTTAACGCACATTCTCCATATGCCTCTGGATTATGTGAAAATCGTATTTACTTACCAGCATTTACAGCATCGTCTAATGCAGGTTTATTAAAATAATCAAACATATTTTGACCTGCTGCATCTAAACCATACGTATCCGTAATTTTATCCCACTCCGTTCCGAGACTAAAATATGTTGTGTCTCCAGCCTTAACAGTATATGCACCTGGATCTGGTACTGAAAAATCTTTTGTTCCGTCCGCCCTTATAGTCGGTTCGTACAAACAATATAACTAATTGTTTACCATCTCCAATACATTGCCCCATTGCATTGACATAATCTGATAAAGAAAGTATTTATATCTGAACCAATGTATTCCCATTCATCTGAAGGATAACCTACATCTCCGTCCATAATATAATTTGTTTCCTTCTGTAAATCTAATAACAACACATCATCGCTAAATAAACACTGAAGAAAACAATAACACTTATCAGAAATATCGTATCCATCATCCTTCATCTCGTGTGTCACTTCTTCCACTTCCTCAAGGCTTAGCAATTTATATCCATCATCTTCATATTCTGATTTATATACAATTGCACCATTTGAAATTAAAAGAAACTCTTTATAATCATCAGGCAAACTACATTTATTTCTATTCTCAAAGGCTTGAATATCCTCGGCTGTTGCTGGAGCATTCCACATAAAATAGTATGTTTCTTCTCCCAACACTGTTTTTACCATTACCTTTTCATTTACCCTATTTACTAATTCTTTTAAGATATTCATTATGTCTCCTCCTGTATCTATACTTTTATTGTCCATAACCATTCCACCATGGTGTAACAACTTTTCTGTGAACATCTTTCAACAATGGTACCATATTTTCAAATTCTGCACTACCACCAAATTCTCTCGGTTTTATATGGTGAATTTCGTATAATTCCCAACCACCTTCTGGTGTTTGATAACCACGTCTATACCATTCATCAATATAATCTTTCTTACACAAAATATCCGTATCATTAACACGATACAAATTAGCTTCACTTTGGTTTCGATACCAGCCTACCCTGCTATCCTTCGGTACTCTTGAACCAACACCTTCTGGAAATACCATATTTTGTCCAGTTCTTATATCCTTTACTTCGGGATAAGCAACTCCCTTACTGTTTACTACTGAAGAAGTACCACTCTTTATCTCCCCTGGTGTCTTGCCATTCTTGAATCCCTCAGCTGCATCATCTCCATACTTATCAATCGCATTATATGCTGTATCACCATACTTACGAATTGCATTTACTGCATCATCTCCATGCTTTAGTACTAGATCCATTACATCGTCAGCTCTACTACTATTTGCCTTCAATGCATCAAGTATATCTGGGATCTTATTCCATCCTGATTTAGAATTTTTTGCATATTTTAGAAGACTTTCAGCAGTATCTTTTCCAAAACCACTTTTATATATCTTCTCTAACGCTTCTAGACCTGCTTTTTTGTTTGCATAAGCAAAATCTTTTATAATATCATCTGACGCACCTAAATCTTTTAAATTCTTTATATATTTATTTACTGATTCGATGTCACCACATTTATCAATAAGATTTTCAATTACATTTCCATACTTATTGATTAACTTGCTTTTAGATATTGCCTTAAATGCTTTCTTCGCTATTGCTCCAAGTATTTCTGTGCCTATAGCAAGAGCAAGATTAATCCACATCTCTTTAATGATTTTATCTGCAGCTTTATCATCACCATGAGCATATGCTAACAATAATTCATATGTAAATAACATTGCTTTAAAAGTAAGTATAATGCTGGCTATTGCAAGAGCTGCAAATACACCTCCGGCAACACCTGATAAAACAGTTCCTGTTGCCAGTAAATTTGCAGCAGTAACTATCATCGTCATGGCTTCAATCATATCCCAAATTGAAAGACCATATGTAACCATTGCAGCTGCAACTACTTTTTCACTTGACGAACCACCACTTAATCCGCAATATAATGAAAGTGACAAGGTATCCTCCCACTTTGTGGGTCCCTCCTTGCCACATATCCTTCGAAGCATTTTTATGTTATGAACTTCGTTCATAACAGCTTCTCAGTCTAATTATATACTCACCCTCACCAGTTTCTGGATTAAGTGAAATATATCCTGTACCATACCATTCTCCGATTAATACATTTTCTATTGGAATTGTTACTATATTTCCAGCATTTACATTCTTTACTACAGCTTCCTTAACAGCTTCATCTACATCTAATAATGCTAATTTCTCATCAAGATTTCTTGGAGCTATCATTTCAATTTCTATTCCCTGCTCCTCAGCAGTTTCTAGAATTGACATTGTTGATATACTTTGCTCTCCTGTTATCTCTTCCCATACAAGACTTTCGTTAA
>JAQYAV010000014.1 GCA_029338675.1 Lachnospiraceae bacterium | reverse complement strand
CTTTCGCTTTTGCTTTATCTTTATTTTTTGTATATTCAAATAATACTAAATAAATCATATAGTGGGGAAGAGTGTCGGTAACTGTTCTCCAAGGAGTAAATGATGTAATTTCTTTACAAGTTCTACATACTCTATAAGGTTTACCACAAATTGAGCATATAGCATTATTTTCTAAAGCCATAAATCCTCCTTAAAACATATAGTGCAACAGTAAAACTATTGCACTATATAGAAAATAATTTATTAGTCTTCTGATACTAAGATGTCGAACAACTTACCATCTTCAGCACAGTATTCTTTATTAAGTACATAAGAAGCACCATGCTTACCATCAGATTTAAGAGAAAGTTCTACGCTTGATGGGTCAATCTGTGCTCTAGGGCAACGAATGACACCTGCATATACAAGGTTCTTATTACAAGGATCATGGAAGATTGCATGAATAAGAAGAGTCTTAACTTCAGGAACACCATCAGTTCTCTTTACAACTTGAACAGCAGTAGAAGTTTCCTTCTCATAATTTACAAATACACGACCAGTCGTTCCTTCTGGAAGAGTAATTGTTTTACTTGCTGCGTCAATAGTAAACTTGCCAGCACCAGGAGTAGCGGATACTTTATAAGTCTCACCAAATGTATTATTACTGTTAATAACCTTTACAAACTTAACTTCTGCACCCTTAGTACCAACAGGGACATATTTAAGTTCAACTGTACCACCAGCACCAATAGTAATAGTTTCAGAAACAGGCATCTTAATTTTTGCAGTCTCACTAGCAACTACTTTGCTTGTACCAAACTGAGAAGCAGCAAGGTCAAGAGAGAAGAGGGAGTTAGTAAAATCAAAAGTACCTTTCTGTGCCTGATAGAAAGTCTGAATTGGAGTACCCATAGCATCAGTAACATCAGTACCGTCAGCACTTGTTTTTAAACTAGGGTCTTCTACCTGAGTGTATCTACCAGTTAATTCAAATGTAGCAGGATCATATTCCTCTACAGCTCTGATTCTTTCAAGAATCAATTCATTAGGATTAAATGCCATAATATTTTTCCTCCTTTTAATTTTAGGCAATAAAAAAGAACTCGTTATTCGAGTTCTCCAAGCCAATCTAATTGTTTTTTGTCTATGTCTTTTAAATTTACTCCAAATCCAGAATATCCAGATTGCAATAATAAATCTGCATTCTTTATTTTTCCTATTCTTTTAACGGAGTCCATAAAAGCATTTATTTTCATGTCCCAAACTTGAGCATGATTATATTTAAATCCCTCACTATTTATCATAGAAGAGATTAAATTCTTTAATTGTGAGTGATATTCTTTATTTTTATTACGATTTTGTTCATCTCTTGCGTCTTCAATCAACACCATTTTTGTTGAATTATTTGCCGGAACTTTAAAGTCTCTTTCTATAAAATGAACTTTACAAATATAATCAACAATCATGTTATATGTATACTCGTCAATGATGACTGATTCACCATTTATTTCTTGATACAACAATATTGATTCGTCATCTTTTCGTTGCATAACTTGAAACTTAGTAAAATCTAAATCTCCAAAAATTATTGATGTTTTTTCTTGTGGGAAAATTTTATATAACATCTGATAAAAAAGTTCATATGGAGTTATCTCTGTGTAGTCTATATTCATATCCCATAATTGGACTTTAATAGACTGCGGAGTGGCTGTAAAATTATAAATCATAGAATAATATTCTTGTTCGCCAAAATCACATATTTCATTAAGCGTTGGTTGATGGATACGGATATATTTAGATACAACAAAGTCTTCTCCTCGATATATTTTTAACTCATCATTTCTATAATATTGTTCTTTTTCTATGTCCAATATTCGTTATTCCTTATATAAGAATTTTCATCAAACGGAGTATATACAATTCCATTCGTATCTTCAATTTGAAAAATTAGAGTTCTAACAACATAATTATTGTCCGTTGTAGACTCTTTAGAAGAAATGAGTTTAGATTGCATACCGAAAATAGAAGACCAATTAAATTTTTCACGTATAATTGACGCAATCAAATCATGTCGTGGGATACCTGTTAATTTATCGGTTCTATCCTTACCATTCACAAAAATATTGAAAATTATTTCATTATATTTATATATATTTTGATACCTTGGTAATTCATCAAACATTACTTGATAACATACATAGCTATTTACAGTTGTTTGTGTATCCGGGATAAATAATGAAGGACGAATACTTGAATTATCGCCAAAATATCTATCTACTTCACCAAGAAGTTCACCAGTATCTTTATCAATAAGAAGATTACCATCTTCGTCAAATAATTCAGACTCTAATTCTTTATTATTAAGTGCATAAAGTAATTCTGGACAATTTAATAAAGCCTTTCTGATGATATCCTTATATTTAATGTTGTCATCGTCAGGAGTTTCAGCATAAGCACGAAGCTTGTTTAATAATTCTTCTTTTGTAGTCAAAATTTCGCCCATACCTTACCTCCTTATGAACCTATTAACTCAAATTCTTCGGTTGTTTCAACACTATCAACAACGCACTTAATAACCAAAATCTTATTCAAATAACTTCTGTCATCAGCAAATTTAATCTTTGCTTGATTAATACCTGAACCACTCAACCAAGTAACCTTATCAGAATTAGTTAAGTCAATACCATCACAACTGCAAGTCCAAACAAAGTCATCTCTTGTTAAATCTGCAATTGCTGTATCCGTAATCTCATTATTATCAGCGTCATACAGTTTCAGCGTGAGAGTCTTATAACTGCCACCAACTTTTATAGTAGAAGTAGAAGCTGTGATTTTGCCATATGTGGTTGATGGAGTAGGAGATGGTGTATCTGGGTCGGTTGGTTCGATGTTGGAATCGTAGTAATCTGCCCAAAGACCTATAATATTACCGTCAGAATCTTTTTCGATGTAATCTTTATTTTGGTCAAAGAAATCTTGATATAATGTGAGTATCTGGATACCAAGATTATTTGCGGTTTCAACCTTGCTGATAGTCCATGCCACAGGATTATCTGTATATGCACTTACCAACACACGCATATTTTGAGACTGTTCATTTGTATACCAAATCTTTTCTGTAATAGTATTAAGTGGCAACCAAACTTTATTTTGATTCTCTTGGCTTGTTGTTACATAATCAGTCCAAAGTCCACTGTTGTAGCTGCTCTGCATTTTTAAAACAGACCACATACGTCTCTTAATTCTTTCCTGACCTTTTGTTTCAATCCACATCAACTGATAGTTAATTGGCAAGATTAAGAATTTGACAAATTGGTTTGCAATTTCCTTTCTGACAATAAGCCACTTGCGATAAATTCCTTTATCATCTGGGATATCACAGTACAAGCCAATAAAGTCATCATTGCCATATTTCTTACGGTAATCAGTTTCAAAGTAATATAAATCATCACCCTCAACAAACTCAGTCTGTTGTGATGGACGAAACTGCAAATAGTAATCTACTTGGTCTTTATCAACAGATTGATAACTCTTTACAATAAACTTCGCTTCAACACGAGTTTTTGTTGTATTATCATATGTCATATGGTCTTTGAGTTCAGGTTGATCATCGTGCGCAAAGTCATACAAATATACAGTCTTTGTTTGGATATCATTGAGGAACGTTTCCTCCATCAGAAAATCCGACTGTTCCTTATAAATCTGACCAATCGTCTTAGCACCATTATTTTTTGCGGAGGAAATGCGCCTTGCAGTTTCTAAACTCGGCATTGTTTACACCTCCTCATCCAACTCAAACATTGACTTAATATATCCGTGACAATCGAGAATTGCTCTGCGAAATGTCTTATATCTAAAAGTGGAACTCTGAACTTCATCATAAGCTGCCTGTAATGTAGACATTAGAGATACCATTTGTGTTGGTTCTCCAAGAAGTTCATTCAATCCACCGAATCTGAACAATGTGTTCGTGAAGAATTTGATATAATCTTCATCTGAATCAAATATCTTTTCTTCAATTTTATTGTCTTTGTATAGCAGTAATTTATGGATGTCATTGTGCATCTGTTTTACTGCTTCTGTGATTTGCTTGTCTGTGAATGATCCGTAGATGTATTGCATGTTAGGACTCCTTGATATACGAGTTATAAATATAGCCATAATCTCGAATCATTTTGTTCTGTTCTTTTTTCATACTGTCAAGACGGTCAATCATGTTCTTATGATTGTCGAGCAGTTTTTTCTCTTCCTTTCCACCTATCATTACAGAAGTATGAATAACAGAATCAACTTGTGGTTGTAACCACTCAATAGCCATTCCAAGTGACAGAATTTCCAATACAAAATCTTTATCAGATTCTTCATCAACTGAATTATTCAGTGTGAATGTCATTTCTTGGATTTCATCGTCAAGTGAGATAGAAGAGAATAATCTTCTTACTCTTGGCTTACCGACTACTGAATGTAACCTTTCTGTATAAATTTCAAGTAAATCACTCTCGTCCAAAGATAACTCTTTTTGATCATTTATTTTATTTAAAACTCTTGAAAAGAGTGTAGAATAGGAGAGCATCATTGTGAGCCTCCTTTACTATTCAACAGAAGTAAGTTTAAGAAGCATTTCTGTTCCGAAAATTGAATCAATAACCTTAACTCTTTGAATACTGTCAAGTGTTCCATTATCAACCATTGTTGCAGCGATAGTTTTAATTGAATCCTTTGCACCTTCTGGAAGAGAATTAATTGTATTTTCCATCTGAGCAGGAGACATTTTTAAAATATCTTTTAAATCCTTTGTAGAATGAAGACTAGAATAAACCTCATCAAGAGAAGAGTGCAGTGCAACAAAATCTGCATCTTGAACAATAAAACGAGGTTTAAACATCATT
>JAQYAV010000013.1 GCA_029338675.1 Lachnospiraceae bacterium | reverse complement strand
AACGATTATTTTTACAGGGTGTTGATAAATGTGATGGATTTTATTACGCAGTAATAAAACATCAATAAAAAACATCGATAAAAAACATCAATAAAAAACATCGATAAAAAACATCAATAAAAAACATCGATAAAAAACATCAATAAAAAACATCGATAAAAAACATCAATAAAAAACATCGATATAAAAACATTAATAAAGAAACAACAATAAAGAAACATCGATATAAAAACATCAATAAGAAACATCGATATAAAGAAACATCGATATAAAAACATCAATAAGAAACATCAATAAAAAACATCGATATAAAGAAACAACAATAAAGAAACAGCAATATAAAAATATCAATGAAGATAATATTTACAAGAATTATGGATGAGGTTTTGGTATGGATATTAGATCAATGTATCTAAATGAATTAGAGCAATATGTAAAGGAAAAAGGTCAACCTGCATTTCGCGCAAAGCAGTTATATAGTTGGTTGCATGAAAAACATGTTGCCACTGTGGATGAAATGACTAATCTTCCTAATGCATTTAGAGAAGCCATAAGAGAGGATCTTATTACTATTGAGGAAGAAATCAGACAAACCTCAAATAAGGATGGAACAATAAAATTTTTGTTTAAGCTTAATGATGGACAGATGATAGAAAGTGTATTTATGAAATACAGCTATGGAAATTCAATATGCATATCATCTCAGGTGGGCTGTAGAATGGGTTGCAGATTTTGTGCTTCTACAATAGGTGGCCTAATTAGAAATCTTACAGCATCAGAAATGCTAGAACAGATATATGCGGCTATGAGAATTACAGGAGAGAGAATCTCAAATGTAGTAGTCATGGGAACAGGTGAGCCACTAGATAACTATGACAATTTAATTAGATTTATCAAAATATTATCTGATGAAAAAGGTTATAACATAAGCCAAAGAAACATTACTGTTTCAAGCTGTGGCTTAGTTGATAAAATATATGATTTAGCCAAAGAAAATTTAACTATTACATTTGCTCTTTCACTTCATGCTCCAACTGATGAGGAAAGAAAAGAGCTTATGCCAATAGCAAATAAATATTCGATTGAAGAAGTTCTTAACGCTTGCAAGGCGTACTTTAATGAAACAGGAAGAAGATTAACCTTTGAATATAGCTTAGTAAAAGATAAAAATGACAGTAAAGAGCATGCAGTAAAACTTGCAAGGCTTTTGAAAGGAATAAATTGCCATGTTAATCTCATTCCAATTAATCCTATTGCAGAGCGAAATTACAAAACAAGTGACAATGATTCCGTGGAAAAATTCAAATTACTACTTGAAAAAAATTCAATAAATGTTACTATAAGAAGGAGTGTGGGCAGTGATATTGATGCCGCCTGCGGTCAATTAAGACGAAGATATTCAGATAATAACTAGAATTATTCTGATATAGAAATGTTAGATTTGTTTTACGAATTCTGGAGGAAACTGATGAAGTCTAGTGGAAAAACTGATACAGGAAATAAGCGCAGCAATAATCAAGATAGTATATTTTTTAGTGATACTTCTGTAGGACCGTTGCCGAATCTGTATATAGTTGCAGATGGTATGGGTGGTCATAAAGCTGGAGACAGAGCTTCGAAGATGGCTATTGATATTACAGTTGATTTTATCAAAAAATCTAGTCTTGAGAATCCAATAGCAGTATTAAAACGTGCTATGGTATATGCCAATAATGAGATATATAAAGCGGCTAATTCTGATGTGGAATTAAACGGAATGGGAACTACTATGGTGGCGGCCGTTGTTTTGAATGATAAGTTAATTGTTGCCAATGTAGGTGACAGTAGATTATACATTGTTAATAATGATATAAAACAGATTACAATGGACCATTCTTTAGTTGAAGAACTAATTAGAAGTGGCGAATTAGAAAGAAAAAGAGGAAGGAATCATCCAGAGAAGAATATTATTACAAGGGCTATGGGCTCAAAGGATGAGATAGTTCCAGACTTTTTTGAAATAGATTTATGTGAAGATGATATTTGTTTAATGTGTTCTGACGGATTGTCTAACATGGTTGAGGATGATGAAATCAAAGATATCGTTTTAGAAAATGATTCTTTAGAAGATATGGTACGAGCGTTAGTTGATAGAGCCAACTACTATGGTGGTTCGGATAATATTTCCGTAGTCATCATATCCAGATAAAGAGTTTTCCTAATAATATTTAGGAAGAATTAGAAAGGAATTTGTTATGTTAAAACCAGGAATGATTTTATGCGATAGATATGAGATATTAGATGTAGTTGGTGCAGGTGGTATGTCTATCGTTTATAAGGCAAGATGCCATAGACTAAATAGAAATGTTGCAATAAAGGTTTTGAAACCAGAGTTTAGTAATGATAAGAATTTTGTTACTAAGTTTAGAATAGAAGCACAAGCATCAGCAGGACTAACACATCCTAACATTGTTAATGTTTATGATGTTTATGATGATGATGGAATATACTTTATTGTTATGGAACTTATTGAAGGAATAACTTTAAAGGAATATATTCAGGAGAATGGAAGACTTCCAATGGATAAGGCCATTGATTTTTCTATTCAGATTGCATCAGGTCTTGAGGCAGCACATGAGAATCACATTATCCATAGAGATATTAAGCCTCAGAATATAATTGTGTCTAAAAACGGTATTTTGAAGGTTACAGATTTTGGTATAGCCAAAGCTGCAACATCTAATACCCTTACTTCTGGTGCAATGGGAAGTGTTCATTATATTTCACCAGAACAGGCAAGAGGTGGATATAGCGATGAGAGAAGTGATATATATTCACTTGGTATCACAATGTATGAGATGGTAACAGGAAGAGTACCATTTGAGGGAGATAATAATGTTGCAGTTGCATTAATGCATATACAAAATGACATTATTCCACCAAGACAGTATTATCCTGATATTTATTCAAGTATAGAGAAGATTATATTAAAGGCTACACAGAAGAAGCCAGAGAGAAGATATTTAACTGCTAGCGCTCTTATTGCAGACTTAAAGAGAGTGCAGAATAATCCTAATATTGACATTGTTGTTGCTCCAACATCTATTACTAATAGTCCAACACAAGAATGGACAAAAGAGGATGTCAAGGCAATTCGTGATCAGAGCAATAGCAAAGACGTATATGATGAATTTTATGGCAATCAGTATGCTAATAGCCAGCTTAATGCCTTTAATACCAATCAGCCATTCCAAAATGAAATGGGTGAGTTAAGACAAAATCCTTCATCACAGATACAGGTTAATAATGGAAAAATTAATCAGCTTCTTGAAGAGGAAGAATGGGAAGATGATTATGAGGAAGAATATGAACCACAGCCAAAACGTGGCAATCTTAAAAAAGTTCAGGACTATGATGAAGATTACGATGACGATGATGACGATGATGACGATGACGAAATAGATCCAAGTCTTAAAAAAGCAGTTACAATTGCTGGTGCAGTTGCAGCAATAATTGTATTCCTTATAATTGTAATTATTTTTGGTAAGATAATGGGTTGGTTCAAGATTGGTGGAAACGGAATTGGCTCAACAAAGGCTTCTACTACTGAGATGGCAGTGGAAGAAGATGGAGTTATGCCAGATGTTGTTAACCTTTCGGAAGACGCAGCAATAAGTGAGCTTAAGAAGGCTGGTTTTGAAAATGTAAAGGTTACTCATGAAACTAATCAGGAGGCAACAGAGGGCTACGTATTCTATCAGAGCTTTAGAAAAGGAGAGGTAGTTAAGCTTGCCAATGAGATTGAAATCAAGGTTAGTGCAGGAGCAGAAGAGATAGATGTTCCAGATGTTACAGGTCTTGAGGACGATCAGGCATGTACAATTTTAATGGAAGCTGGATTTGAAATTGGTCACGCCTTTGAATTTGATGAGGAAGTAGAAAAAGATAAAGTAATTAAGCAGTCCCCAGAGGGAAATACAAAGGCTAAGGCTGGAACAAAGGTTATTATTACAATAAGCAACGGTTCTGAAAAGAAGAAGGTTCAGGTTCCGGATATTCATAATGTTACAGAGGAACAGGCTAGAAGATTCTTAGAGGATAAGAAGCTAGTTGCAGGTAATGTTACACATGAAAAGCATGATACTGTTCCTAAGGGAATGGTTATTAGTCAAAGTATCCCTGCTATGAACGAGGTTGATGAGGGAACTACTATTGATTTTGTAATTAGTGATGGACCTGAAGAAAAGAAGAAAGTATATACTGCTAATATAACTGGAACAATATCTTGTATAGATGAAAGTGTAGAGGGTTCTGCAGTAACTGTTCAAGTATGCTATAATGGAGATGTAGTATATTCTATGGATATTACTGTAACAGTTGGAACTGCATATAGCGTATCAGCTTCTGTTCCTGAATTAGAGGAGCAGGGGGGAAGTGCAGACTTTATTATTGTTGATGCAGCAGGTAATGACATTACAAGCTTCTTTAACAAGGGAGCAATAAACATCTCTTATGTTGAGGAAGAACAATAATATATGCAAGGTAAGATAATTAAAGGTGTAGGTGGTTTTTACTACGTACATGTGGATGATAAAAGTAATAGTGGCATAATATATGAGTGCAAAGCAAAAGGCTCTTTTAGAAATCAAAAAATAAAACCTGCAGTTGGCGATAATGTTCAAATTGATGTAATCGACAACCATAAATTAATTGGTAATATTGTTGAGATTTTGCCACGGAAAAACATTTTAATTAGACCTGCAGTTGCTAATGTTGATCAGGCGGTGATTATTTTTGCATTAAGTAATCCTAGTCCTAATTATAATCTTTTGGATAGATTTTTGATTATGATGGACAGACAGAATGTTAAAACCATTATATGCTTAAATAAATCTGATTTAGTTTCTGCAGAGACTGCTAAAGAGATAAAGGAAATATATGAAGGATGTAATTATGAAGTATTTATTACATCATCAATTAATGAAAACGAAAGAAATAGTGACGGATTAGATATAGGAATAAGTGGTTTATCCAAGGTAATTGATGGAAAGACAACTGTGTTCGCAGGTCCGTCGGGAGTAGGAAAATCCTCAATTCTTAATGTATTTAATCCCAATGCCATGGCTAAAACGGGAGCAGTTAGTGAAAAGATTAAGAGAGGAAAACATACTACAAGACATTCAGAATTAGTATATATAAGAGATAACACATATATAATGGATACACCAGGATTTAGCTCTCTTATTGTTGATGATATAGAACCAGAGAATTTGAAGGATTACTATAATGAGTTTGTTTCATATAGTGAGGATTGTAGATTTAATGGATGTATTCACATCAACGAGCCAGATTGCTACGTTAAAAATGCCCTTGACCAAGGCAAGATTAGTTCCCTAAGATACAACAACTATTGCCAGATGTATGAGGAGCTTAAGAGCAAAAGGAGATGGTAAACATTGAATATTCTTTCACCTTCGTTATTATCAATTGATTTTAACAACATTGAAGCTAATGCAAGACAGCTTGAGGAAGCTGGAACAACATGGTTTCATTTAGATGTAATGGATGGAGTTTTTGTTACTAATATTTCATTTGGTCCGCCTGTTATAAAATGCATTAGACAAATTAGTAATTGCTTTTTTGATGTTCACCTTATGATTACAGAACCGATTAGGTATGTAGAAGTGTTAAAGGATGCAGGAGCAGATTTGCTTACTATTCACTATGAGGCATGTCGTGATGTCAAGGAGACAGTTGCTCACATAAAGAAAAATGGTTTGAAGGTGGGAATTGCATTGAAACCGGAAACTCCCGTATCAGTTCTTGATGATATTATTCAGGATATTGATTTGGTCTTGGTTATGAGTGTTAATCCAGGCTTTGGTGGTCAAAAGTTCCTTATGGAATCTCTTGATAAGATAAGCAAATTAAGACAGATGGCTAATTCTTGTAATAAGGCTTTGTATATAGAAGTAGATGGTGGTGTAAACTTAGACAATGTTGAGATGATAATTGAGGCAGGAGCTAATGTTATTGTTTCTGGTACATCTGTATTTAAGGGTAATAAACAGGATAATGTTAAGTTGTTCTTACAAAAAATGAATAAGTGAGTTGAATTAAAATGAATCGAAATAAAAATGTGCTTCTTGTTACAGGTGGAAGCGTTGATATGAAGCTTTTAAGGGACTATTATGACTCAAATAATGATTTGTATGTTGTTGGGGTGGATAAAGGTCTAGAAAGCTTAGACAAGGCTTTAATTATGCCTGATTTAGTAATCGGTGATTTTGATTCTGCATGTGATAGCATCAGAACTATATATGCGAGTAGTGCTGGTGCTATTGTTTTGAATACAGAAAAAGATTATTCGGATACACATGCTGCAATTGTGGAAGTACTTAAGCTAAATCCAGAACACATTACAATAATCGGTGGAACAGGCACTAGAATTGATCATATGCTTGGTACTATTGGTTTACTCAAATTTTGCTTGAAAAATGGGGTAAAGGCAGAAGTAATTGATAATAATAACAGAATAAGAATTATCGATAAAGAAATAACAATTACAAAAAAATCGCAATATGGAAAATATGTTTCCTGTGTAGCATTTTCAGATATTGTTGAAGGTCTTACAATTAAAGGCTTTAAGTATGATGTTTTTGATATGACATTGACTAATGATGACACTATTGGGGTAAGTAATGAGCTTAGAGAGGAGGAAGGCCTCATTTCTATCAAAAAGGGATACCTTTTGGTATTTGAGACCAAGGATTAAATGAGTCTATTAATGCTTTCTTCGTTTTGGGTATATATGATTGCACTTATTGTTGTTGGAATATCCAAGTATAAAAACAATAATGCTTCAGAATTTTATTTGGGTAATAAAAAAAGTGATAAATATGTAACAGGAATATCAGCACAGATTTCTGTTTATGGGGGATATATTTTCCTTACTTTGCCTGGAATGATATATGCTTTTGGTGCGAATAAGGCATGGATTGCTGCAGGATTATTTCTCGGAACTGTAGTCAATTGGATTGTAGTTCCTAAGAGACTTAAGAAGTATACTACTAAGAAGAATAATACAATTACAATACCAGAGTATTTGAATAGTAGATTTGATGATAAAAAGGGTGTAACCCAGTTTGTGTGTGCATTCATTATTATGTTCTTCTTAATTATAATGTCTGCTTGTACATTTGTTACTTTAGGAAAAGTCTTGGCATATATAACTAATCTGGATTATAGTGGTGCTCTTATTATATGCATGATAGTTATTATGATATATGTTGCTGTTGGTGGATATAATGCAGTTTGCTTAACGGACTATATTCAGGGTTTATTGTGTTTTATTGGGATTTTTTCTATATCCATCGTAGCAATTATGCTAATGGGAAAGGAATATATTGTCCCTAATATTTATCACAGTGGCATAGAAGGATCAACTGTGCAATTTTTGAATGTTTTTGAAAAGGATGGCAATCGTTTAGGTGTATTAGAGATAATATCGCAGATTGTTGTTGGCTTTGGAATATGTGGTTTACCACAGGGAGCAATTAGATTTATGGGAGCTAAGGATGGAAAAACACTTGTCAAATCTAGCAGAGTTGCTATTGTTTGGAGCTTGGCAGTTATTACCTGCTCTTGCGTAGTGGGAGTTATTGGAAGAGCATATCTATATCCAAATGTGTTAGGTACAGATAATAATGCTTTTG
Source organism: Lachnospiraceae bacterium (assembly GCA_029338675.1). Taxonomy (GTDB): domain Bacteria; phylum Bacillota; class Clostridia; order Lachnospirales; family Lachnospiraceae; genus Coprococcus_C. Next base: position 29,529 of record JAQYAV010000013.1, on the reverse strand, counting down.
AGTATATTTATTTAGAGATAACAAAAAAAGCGTTTTTGAAGGATGTAAATTCGCCATTTGTTGCAGGGATTCTTTTGTGTAGTGCAGTTGCAGGTATTATGGCGGTGCTTGATTCTCAAATTCTAACTGGTGCATCTTCAGTAGCAAATGACATAATATGTGGATTGTTTTTTAAGAAGGTATCTGATAAGGTTCAAGTTACAATTGGAAGAATAGCAGTTGTTATTATTACAGGCTTTAGTGGGATTTTTGCGTTGCTGTTTGATATTAATGTAAATGAAGTTTTAGTTGATTGCTGGTCTTGTATGGGATGTATATTTGGTCCAGTAATAATACTTTCTCTTTACTGGAAAAGAATGAACAAGTATGGAACTATTTCAGGAATGATATTTAGCATTATTTCGGTATTTTTATGGCAACATTTAGAGTGCTTTGAGCTAAATGGCACTATGGTTTCGCCAGAGGTTTATTATGGAATTAATGCAATACATGTTGGATTAATAGTGTGCATAGTAAGTATTTTACTAGTATCCCTTGTAACAAAACCATTAAGTAAGGAGAATATTGAAGAATTTACGGATATTATGAAAGATAATTTCCAATAAAAAATGTCGGCTACGATGCCGACATTTCAAAATGTATAAAATAAAGAGAGAATTTATAAAAAAACTATATTTATATTATATGCTATAAATGTGAATAAATTATGTCCGTAATAACAACATTATGTAAAAAAATTGGAATAAACTGTGGAATAAACTGAGAAAGTACAATATATGGTTATTAAATTAGTCGTTTTAGGAAACATAAAAGAAAAATATTATAGAAATTTGATTGAAGAGTATTCTGCTTTGATTAAGAAAAAATACAGCTTTGAAATAATTGAGTTGAAAGATGAAAGCATTCCGAGAAATGCAAAAGAAAGCATAATGAATAGTATAAAAGAGTGCGAGGGAGATAAGGTCCTTGCGCATATTTCTTCTAGCGATTATGTTGTAGCACTTTGCATTGAAGGAAAGAAAACAGATAGTGAAAAGCTAAAGAAGGTAATTAATCATGCTACGCAAAGAGGTGTGAATAATATTATATTTGTTATAGGAGGCTCACTAGGTCTTAGCGACAAGGTTGTTAAAAGAGCAGATTATAGACTAAGCTTTTCTGATATGACTTTTCCTCATCAGTTAATGAGAGTAATGCTTATGGAACAATTAGCTTTGCTACCGTAAACATATTGCATTAAGAAAATTATTTATGGTATTTGATGTTGTTTAGAATTGTGTAGGCTCTATAGATTTGTTCTGTAGCTACAGTAGCAGTCATTTCAACACTCATACTAAAGGAAGATATATTCAAAATGTCATAATTAAAGCATTGGCTAGAAAGGGTATCCTTTATCTGCTTGATATTATCTGGATTAGGAATTATTATTTCTAAAACAGATAAACCATCAAGAGATATTTTTTCAATGAAATCAGCAAGCTGTGGAGAAGTAAGCGTATTTTCTCCTGCTTCAATTAATAATATTTTTGAAGTAGAAGCTACAGTTAGCTTATTGATATTTTTGTAGGTTGATACCTTTACCTTTGCAAAAGGAGATATTCGCTTTATATATTCTTTTAAAGCATCAGAATAATCTGTAGATATTTTTTTGATGTCAAGATGAAGTATTATTTCCATTGGTATTCTCCTTTTGTTAATATTAACTACAAAAAATATATTACCATATTAGTGGTGTGATTAGAAATATATTATTTTTGAAGGACAAATTCATTTTTGAAAGGATAAAATCATGAAGGACAGAAAATTATTAATTTTAGATATAGATGGAACATTAGTAAATTCAGAAAAGAAAATAACAGAAAAAACACTAAATGCCCTTGAACAGATTCAGAAAATGGGACATGCTGTGGCACTTGCATCAGGCAGACCATATCCAGGAATGAAACAATATGCAGAGCAAATAGGCTTAGTAAAGAATAATGGATATGCTATTTCGTTTAATGGTGGAAGAATTATTGAGTGTGCAACAGGAAAAATAATATATGAGAATACTATTCCTAACAAATATGCAAAGGTCATATATGATTACGCAGTAAATAATGGATTAGGCCTTCTTACATACAAGGATGATTACATTGTTGCAGGAACTAGAATAGATAACTATATGCAATATGAGGCAAGACTTAATTTTATGACGTTAAGACACGTTAAGGATTATCTAGGCTTTGTTGATTTTGATATGATAAAATGCTTGCTTACAGCAGAGCCAGAACATGCTGCTATGGCAGAGCAGGAGCTTAAAGATATGCTATATCCTAATCTTAATGTATTTAGATCAGAGCCATATTTTGTAGAGGTTACAGCTAATGGAGTAGATAAGGCAAAGACTATTGCAAGTCTTATTGAGATACTTGATATTTCCAGAGAAAATACAATTTGCTGTGGCGATGGATTTAACGATGCTACAATGGTAGAATTCGCTGGTGTTGGAGTGGCAATGGGGAATGCACAACAGGTAGTTAAGGATTGTGCAGATTATATTACTGGTTCTTGCGATGAGGATGGACTAGTTGAGGTTATTGAGAAATTTGTGTTAAAATAATGATATATACCATTATCCCTAAGAAAAAATTATATACAAAGGGTTTTAAGTTTATAAATGTGCATAATGGGAGCATATTTGGTGAAGGGTGTTGATAATAATGACAGAATTGAAAACTAATACAGAATCACCTGTTTTACTTAGTACAGTATTAACCAAGTCAGTAGTTGCTGACATGTATGAGGTGAATATAGAATACGCAAAAAATAATATAGAAGAGGTTTGTAATGAAGTTGAAAGGGAGTTTGCAGGGGAGGATATAATAATTCGAAGTCTCGCTGTTAGTGAGGATAATGTATTATATTCGAGAACTGGAAATGAAGATGTTCTTGTAGCTGTTCATTCTTGTGACAGAGATGGAATAAAAAGTGGAATTAATAGCATAATCACATTATTTGAAAGTGTCATAGAATACAAGAAAGATGATGAAAAATTACAACATGATACTATTTTTGTTCACAGACAGTACGATAATATTACAGTTGCAGGAACAATATACACAAGAGATTTAATATATAACAGACCATATTACATGGTAAGCTATAATTATTTTTCAGATGATTATGCTAATGATAATAAAAAGAAAAATAAATGGATTGCTAAAAATGTATCTAGAGAATTTTTGGATGATGATTTTTTAGCACTTGTTTTAGCTGTTAGGGAAATAGAAAGCTATTGGAATAGCGAAACAGGACTTTGGATAGATTTTGCTATTGACAAAAATGAGCAGGTTATTATATATAATGCAGGAGAAAGAGACAATAGTAAGAGTCAGCCTTGCCCAATGGGAGATAAAGAATTTATTGATACAAAGGCATTTGCAAAATGTAATTATCTAGATCACAATAATATGCTTACCGACCAGCTATTTTGGAATCCTGTAGAGGTTATAGGTGCTAATCCAAGACCACTTGACTATTCAATATACAAGGAGATAATTACATCAAAAATATGGAGAGATGCTATTGCAAGCTTTGGCTATAGTGATGAAGCGCCTGATTTGATGCATAGAATAGGTAATAGACCATATCTTTCTATTGAAGGAATATTCGATGCAATAATTCCTAAACGAGTTAACAGTCAGCTTAAATATAAATTGTGTGAGTATTACAAGGTAGCATTAAAAGAAAATAAGAAAAGACATAAGAATACAGAGTTTGAAATCCTTATTACATCCTATGATTTCAATCATAAAGAAAAAAGAACTTTGCTTGAACAAAGAGGTTTTACTAAGGATGAAATATCTGAAATAATGGACTCTGTGTTTGAGGTTACTGACAACATGATTAATAACTACGAAGCAATGTGTAATACTGATATAATGGCACTAGACGAGCTTAGAACCTTTAGAAGACAGTGTAGAGCTAACACTCCACTTCAGGAAAATAACGTAATGAAGCTCTACAATTATATTAAGGAGTTAATGAATTCCATAATGAAAAATGGTACACCTCAATATATTAGGCAGGTTAGATGTAAATATGTTGCGGTTGACATTTGCAGAACATTAGTTGAAAAGGGATATTTTGACGAAAGTGAAATGCAAAGCTTTTTTGATTCCATTCCAACTATATCAAAAACATTTAATATAGATTTCCATAAGTATGCTCAAAATGAGATGACAAGAGAAGAATTTGATACAAAGTATGGCCATTTAAGGCTAGGCGCATATGATATTCGTTCTAATTGCTACAGAAATAAATATTTTGATTTGCATAGCAATAATCATATGTTTTTTGAACTTGATGACGAGAATAGTATTGCTGAATGTGATGAAAATGTAACACTCAATTTAGATAAATTATCACAAGCAATAGCTGATATAGGATATAGCTTTAGCGCTGAGGTGCTATATCATTTTATTGTTGAATCGTATAAAAATGTTGATGTTTTCAAATACGAATTTACAAAGAGCTTAAGCTTCCTTTTAGAGATAATTAAGAAGCTAGGCGAGCTTCAAATGGTTGACAGAGACGATATGTCTTATCTTGAAATACAGGATTTAATGGACTATCACAGCAGAGATTCGTATATTCAGATAATAGAAGCAAGACGAAATATGTATTATGCATATTCCTATTTGATGCTTCCAGAATTTATACTTGATTTAGGAGATATTGATGTAGTTGATGTTATTGAACAAAGACCACAGTTTATGACAAACAACTGTATAGAAGCTGAAATTGTTAATTTAGATGAAGAATGTGATGCTGATGTAAATGGCAAGATTGTTGTACTTACTAAAGCAAGTCAAGGCTACGAATGGATTTTGACTAAAAATATAGTTGGAATCATTACAAAGTATAGTGAGAACACTGAATATATGTCAAAGTGGTGTAAGGCAAATGGTGTTCCAGCAGCATTTGGTTGTGGAGAAATGATTTTCAAGAAAATTAGCTCAGTAAAGATAATTAGATTAGATTGTAAAAACAAAATGATAGTATCTGTACTATAATCGGAGTGTGGCTTTGTATTATATATTTTATACTATTTTGATGGATACAGGTTTAATGAATAAAAGGTGACAATATGGCAAAAAACAAACTTTTAGTTTTATTTCCAGGAAGAAATTATAGTGTTGATAAGCCACTTTTATATTATGCAGCAAAAGTGTTTGAAAAACGTGGTTATGAAGTAATAGGCCTTAATTATAATTTCTATCTGAAGGGAAATAAAAATGACATAGCAGGATTAATTGAAGAGGCAAAACAATATGTAGTTAATCAACTAAAAAATGTTGATTTTTCTAGATATGAGGATATTGTATTTGTGTCAAAGAGTATGGGAACAGCTCTTGCAGGCTATTATGAAACATTAAAGCATATTCGTGTAAGACATATTTTCCTAACTCCTGTTCCTGAAGGCATGAAATATATGCAGAGAGGAAAATGTATTGTTGTAGCAGGAAAAGAAGATACATTTTTAGATGCCCAAAAGTTAAAGATATATTGTGTTGAACAGGAGGTTTCGTTGAAACAGTTTGAGGAAGTAGGACATTCCTTAGAGCATAATGAGGACATGAATATAACATTTGCAATATTGATGGTTATAATTAGAATGTACAGAGAATTTTGATAAATGCATATTCATATATAATTGTCAAATCTTGTAACCACATTTTATTTGGTGTATAATAAATAAGTTACGTATATTAGCAAAGGAGGATAGTATGGGATTTTTTAAGGATTTTAAGAGAGACTTTGCACAGGCAGTTAATGAACTTATGCCTGATAAGGATGAATTAGCAGATGAGTATGATGACGAAGATATGGTCAATACTTTTGATGAGGATATAGAGATAGCACCAGAGGATATTTTTGAAAATGTTGACGAAATTGGAATGGAGGATGATGAGATAGATAACCTTTCCAAGTTTGAAGCATTTAGTAATGAACCTGAAGAAGTGGAAATCAAAAACACAGAGGAGCAAACTATTGATGAGGTTCCAGAGGTGGAAATCATCAATGGAAGAAGTGAGATTGATTTGGAGAGCTTAGATGTTGAAAAACTTGACTCTATAGAAGATTCTTCAGAGCATCTTGGTGAAAATGTGCTTGGAGACAATATAGAACAGGATAATACAGAAACAATAATTGTTGATATTGAAGATGGCATGTCACAGGATAGTGAAGTGGACGAGCTAGTTAGTCTTGAAGAATTAGATAATGATGATATGCTTGAGAATACAGAGGATGCATTAAGTGTTGAACCTGAAAAACAAAAAGACCTATTGTCTACAGAACAGAATTTGGAGGATCTTGACTTAAAGAAGGCATTAGAGGATGCAATTAATAAGTTAGAGGATGAAACAGAAAGTAACGTAAATGGTATTGCTGAAGTAGTTGAAGATGATATGGAGGATGACATGACCGAAACTTTAATTAGTGAAGAGATGCTAAAGGAACGTGAAAATGATATAAATAGTGTGCTTTCTGATGACACAACATACATTACAAAGGGAACAGTAATTAAGGGTGATATCGAGGCTGATGGCGGAATTGATGTTATTGGAACTGTAGAAGGAAATGTAAAGTGTGGAGGAAAGCTTATTATTGGCGGAAGCATAACAGGAAAGGTGGAAGCTGGTGAGATATATGCAAACGCTGCAAAGCTTGAAGGCGACATTAATACTGAAGGAAGTGTTAAGATTGGCGTAGGCTCTGTGGTAGTTGGAAATGTATTTGCAACTTCTGCTGTTATTGCAGGGGCTGTTAATGGGGATATTGATGTGCATGGGCCAGTTATTGTTGATTCAACAGCAGTAATTATGGGAAATATTAAGTCTAGATCAGTGCAGATTAACAATGGTGCTGTAATAGAAGGATTTTGCTCACAGTGTTATTCGGAGATAGATGTTAAGAGTTTTTTTGAATAGATAAAGGAGTGTGTAATATACAATGGAAATGAAAAGAATACTCTTAAAGCTTTCAGGAGAGGCTTTAGCAGGAGATAAGAAAACAGGCTTTGATGAAGCGACAGTAGTTGATGTTGCAAAGCAGATTAAAAAAGTAGTAGATGCTGGAATACAGGTTAGTATTGTAATTGGTGGTGGAAACTTCTGGAGAGGAAGAACCTCTGATAATATGGATAGAGTTAAAGCAGATCAGATAGGTATGCTTGCAACTGTTATGAACTGTATTTATGCAGCTGATGCATTAAAGAACCAAGGGTTAAAGACTCATGTTATGACTCCATTTGCCTGTGGAAGCATGACAGAGCTTTTCTCAAAGGATAAGGCAGATGAATATTTGTCAAATGGAGAAATTGTTTTCTTTGCAGGTGGATTAGGACAACCATATTTTTCTACAGATACTGCAACAGTTATTATGGCAATTGAGATTTCAGCAGATGTTATTCTTGCAGCAAAAGCAATTGATGGAGTATATGATAGTGATCCAAAGGTAAATCCTAATGCTAAAAAGTTTGATGAGATGAATATTAAGGATATTGTTGACAATAAGCTTGGAGTAATTGATTTGGCTGCAGCAGTACTAGCTATGGAGAATAAGATGCCAATGATGTTATTTGGGTTAAATTCTGAAAATAGTATTGTTAAAGCTGTTACAGGCGGCTTTACAGGTACTTTAGTAAAATGCGATTAATATAATTAAGATATAACGGAGGAAAATAAAATGTTATCACAGTATGAATCAAAGATGGACAAAACTTTAGAAAATTTATTATCAGAGTTCTCTAGCATTAGAGCAGGAAGAGCTAACCCACATATTCTTGATAAGTTAAGAGTAGACTATTATGGAACACCTACACCAATTCAGCAGGTAGCTAACGTAACAGTTCCAGAAGCAAGAACTATTATGATTCAGCCTTGGGAAGCTAGTCTTATCAAAGAGATTGAAAAGGCAATAATGTGCTCAGATCTTGGTGTAAATCCTAATAATGATGGAAAGAATGTAATTATTAATTTCCCAGAGCTTACAGAGGATAGAAGAAAAGAGCTTGCAAAAGATATTAAGAAAAAGGGCGAAGCAGCAAAGGTTGCTATCCGTAATATAAGAAGAGATGCTAATGATGCATTTAAGAAGATGAACAAGTCTCAGGAGATTTCTGATGATGAACTTAAGTTAAATGAAGACAAGGTTCAGAAATTAACAGATAAGTTTGTTAATGAAATTGATAAGGCAATTGAGACAAAGACAACAGAGATTATGACTGTATAATAACAGATATAGTGACTATATAATAACAGATATAGTGATTATATAATAACAGATAAAGAGGCTGTATAATAACAGATATATAATATTAGATATGAATGCAAACAGATATAATGTTAGGAGATTGTTTTGAGAAAGATAATTGATGGTGAAGAATACGAAATACCTCAGCACGTTGCTATAATAATGGACGGTAATGGAAGATGGGCAAAGAAACGTCTTATGCCTAGAAATTTTGGACATAAAGAAGGTGCTAAGGTTGTTGAACAAATATGTGAGGATGCGCATGAATTAGGTATAAAATATCTTACAGTATATGCCTTTTCAACAGAAAACTGGAAGAGATCCGTTGAAGAAGTAACAGGTATAATGAATCTGCTTAGAAGATATTTAGTAGACTGTATAGAAAGAGCATCAAAAAATGACATGAGAGTTAGGGTAATTGGAGATAGAACTGCCCTTGATACTGATATTGTCGAAAAAATCAATGAGCTTGAAGAAAAAACAAAACAATATACTGGACTTAATTTTACTATTGCACTTAATTATGGTGGAAGAGACGAGATAAGACGTGCAACTGTTAAGCTGGTAAGAGATGTCAAGGAAGGAAAGCTTAGTGAAGATGAGATTGATGAAAACATTATTTCATCTTATTTGGATACAGCAGATATGCCTGATCCTGATCTTATGATAAGAACAAGCGGAGAACAAAGATTATCTAATTATCTTATTTGGCAGCTAGCGTATGCAGAGTATTATTATACAGACGTTCTTTGGCCAGATTTTACAATTGAGGATCTAAAAGCTGCGATTAGATATTACAATGGTCGTGAGAGAAGATTTGGTGGTGTGAAATAATGTTTAAGACTAGATTATTAAGTGGCATTGTACTTGTAATCCTAGCGGTAGCTGTTCTTTATTATGGTGGAATAGTGACCCTTGTGGCAACCATGCTGCTTGCCCTAGGTGGTGTATTTGAGCTACTTAGAATATACAAATTAAATAAGTCTTTATTAGGTTATATGGCATATGCAATTACTATTGCAGGATATTTGTTGTTATATTTCAGACAAGAACAATTCATACTTCCATGTGTTATTTTATTTGTTTTGATTGAGCTTGCAATATATGTGTTAACATATCCTAAGTATTGCGACAAAGATATAGCGGTAGTATTTATGTCTGTTATATACGTATCTTTATTAATGTCATATGTTTATATGATTCGCAGAATGGATAATGGCGGTGCATTAGTTGTAATGATTTTTGTCTGTTCGTGGGTTAATGATACATGTGCATATTGCGCAGGTGTTACTCTTGGAAAACACAAAATGTGTCCGAAGCTTAGTCCTAAAAAAAGCCTTGAAGGTTTAGCTGGAGGATTACTAGGTTCTGCATTATTTGCAATGGCATATGGAATATTTTTTAACAAATATGTATATAAATTAAATAATGCACCATTAATATTTGCAATAGTAGGAGTATGTGGTGCTATGGCAGCGGTAATAGGCGATTTAGCTGCTTCAGCAATTAAACGTAACAATGATATTAAAGACTATGGAAAGTTAATACCAGGCCATGGAGGTGTATTAGACAGATTTGATAGTATTATCTTCACTGCACCAATGGTTTATTACTGTTTTACTTTTTTGATTGAGTATATTGGAGGAAAATAGTGAAAAAGATAGCAATTATAGGTTCGACTGGTTCTATTGGAACACAGGCCTTAGAGATAGTTAGAGAAAACGATGACCTTGAGGTTGTCGCTTTGGCTGCTGGAAACAATATAGAATTATTAGAGAAGCAAGTAAGAGAATTCAGACCTAGAATTGTGAGCATATGGAACCAAGACAAGGCCAGACAATTACGAATGGCCTTGTCTGACGTTGAAGTAGCTGTTTACAGTGGAATGGATGGACTTATTGAAGTTGCCAGATGTGAAGAAAGTGATATTTTGATTACTGCAATAGTGGGAATGATTGGAATTAGACCTACCATTGAAGCAATAAAAGCTAAGAAAGATATTGCTTTAGCAAACAAAGAAACTTTAGTTACTGCAGGTCATATAATTATGAAGCTTGCAAGGGATATGGGTGTAAAGATTTTGCCTGTAGATAGTGAACATTCGGCAATATTCCAGTGTCTGAATGGGGAGAATCGTAATACAATAAGCAGATTGCTAATAACTGCTTCAGGCGGACCGTTTAGAGGGTATACAAGAAAGCAATTGCAAAATGTTACATTAGAGGATGCTCTTAATCATCCTAATTGGTCTATGGGTAAAAAAATCACCATCGATTCTGCTACACTTGTAAACAAAGGCTTAGAGGTAATAGAAGCAAAATGGTTATTTGGAGTTGAACCTGACAATATCGAGGTAGTTGTTCAGCCTCAAAGCATTATTCATTCTATGGTAGAGTTTTTGGATGGTGCAGTAATGGCTCAGTTAGGTACTCCTGATATGAAGCTTCCTATTCAGTATGCGTTATATTATCCTGAAAGAAAAGTACTTAATGCAAAGAAGCTGGACTTCACACAAATGTCAGGAATAATAATCGACAAACCAGATAGGGAAACATTTAAAGGTCTTGATTTTGCTTATTCAGCAATTAAAACTGGTGGTTCTATGCCAACAGTATTCAATGCTGCAAATGAAAAGGCTGTTGAGCTTTTCCTAAAGGGCAAGATTAAGTTTTTGGAAATATATGAAATAATCGAACAGTGCATGTCTGACCATAAATTAATAGATGTGCCAACATTAGAGGAAATACTTGAAACTGAACAATGGGTATATGAAAGTATTTCAAAAAAGTATAGTAATAGCTAAAATTGGGAGAAGCTTATGAATGGTGTAAATATTTTATTAATACTATTAGTTTTCAGTATAATAGTATTTTTTCATGAATTGGGACATTTTATAGTTGCTAAAATGAATCATATTTTAGTTGATGAATTTTCTATTGGCATGGGTCCGGCTATTTTTTCATGGCAAAAGAAAGAAACAAAGTATTCTGTACGATTACTTCCTATTGGTGGATATTGTATGATGCATGGAGAGAGTGGAGAAGAAGATTCGGATAACGAGAATTCCTTTGCAAACAAATCTGTATTGGCAAGAATGGCTGTTATTGCTGCAGGTCCTATATTTAACTTTATTTTAGCATTTGTATTTTCTATTATACTTATCCATTTTGTTGGATGTGATCCTACAACGCTTGATGAAGTAATAGAAAATAGCCCTGCTGAAGAAGCTGGTCTTAAGGTTGGAGATAGAATTGCAGAAATAAATGGGGATAAGGTTTATAACTACAGAGAATTATTACTTTTCATGCAGACAGCAGATTTATCAAAATCCTTTGAGCTTAAAATGGTTACACCAGAGGGTGAAGAATACGTAACTAAGGTTCAACCACGTAAAAATGACAAAGGTGAATATAAAATTGGTGTTTATGCTGGATATGAAAAGCCAGATAGCATTGTTACAAATATAAAGTATGCAATATTAGAATGTAGATATTGCGTGAAGGCTACTGTAGACGGCTTGAAGATGATAGTTACAAGACAGGTTAAGTCGGATCAGATAATGGGACCAGTTGGAGTTGGCGGAACAATGAATGACATCATTGAAGATGTTAAGCGTGAAAGTTCTTCTACATCAGAGGCAGTTATTAATATTATTCTTAATATGATAAATTGGTGTATTTTGCTTAGTGTCAACTTGGGGATTATGAATCTTTTACCAATACCTGCACTTGATGGTGGAAGGTTATTATTCCTTTTGATTGAGGGCGTAAGGCGTAAAAAGATTCCACAGGATAAAGAGGCTTTTGTTAATTTAATTGGCTTTGTTCTATTGATTATTCTTATGATAGTTGTATTCTTTAATGATATTAAAAATATTTTATAGATAATCATTTAATTACTAAAATTAGTTAGTTTGATTGCTCTACTAAAATTATTTAGTCTGATTGCTCTACTAAAATTATTTAGGATGACAAGCGGGAATCCTCGGTAATTCAATTGCCGATGTAGTTCACAAGAGATAATTAGATGTGTTAAGAAAAATAGTGTGAGTATTGTGGGTATTGTGAGTATATAGTAGAAAAGTAGGTGTTTAGATGAGTAATATGTATACAAGAAATGAAACAAAACAGATAAAGATTGGCAATGTTTTGATTGGTGGAGGAAATCCAATAGCAATCCAGTCCATGACTAACACAGATACAGCGGATGTTGATTCTACTGTTGCTCAAATATTAAGATTGGAAAAAGCGGGCTGTGATATTGTTAGAACAACTGCAAATACTGTAGATGCAGCTATGGCTTTTTCTAAAATCAAACAACAAATTCATATTCCGATTGTAGCTGATATTCATTTTGATTATAAGCTTGCTATTTTAGCAATGGAAAATGGTGCTGATAAGATTAGAATTAATCCAGGTAACATTGGAGGAAAAGAAAATCTTCAAAAGGTAGTTGCAGTTGCAAAAGAAAGAAATATTCCCATAAGGGTAGGAGTTAATTCAGGTTCGTTAGAGAAGAATATTATAGAAAAATATGGCATGGTCACAGCAGAGGGTATTGTTGAAAGTGCTCTTGATAAAGTGAAAATGATTGAAGACTGTGGCTATGACAACATTGTAATTAGTATAAAATCTTCAGATGTAATGATGAGTGTAAAGACACATGAGCTTATATCAAGACAGACAAATTATCCTTTACATGTTGGTATTACAGAAGCAGGAACAGTTTATGCTGGAAATATTAAGTCAGCAGTAGGCTTAGGAATCATTCTTAATCAAGGTATAGGTGATACAATAAGAGTATCGTTAACTAGTGATCCTATTGAGGAAATTATGTCTGCAAAGACTATATTACAGGCACTAAAGCTTAAGAGAAGTGGAATAGAATTGGTTTCTTGTCCGACATGTGGAAGAACAAAAATTGACATGATAGGTTTGGCAGGTCAGGTTGAGGAATTAATTAAGGGTTACAGTGATTTGCAGATTAAGGTGGCGGTAATGGGCTGTGCTGTAAATGGCCCTGGTGAAGCAAAAGAGGCTGATATAGGAATAGCAGGTGGAGATGGCGAAGGATTATTATTCAAGCACGGACAAATTGTTAGAAAAATGCCACAAGATAAGTTGCTAGGAGCGTTAAAGTACGAATTAGATAATTGGAGGTAATTTGTTTGGAAACAAAGCTTTTTAAGGAAGTTTTCCCTGGAATTAGTGTTAATAAGGCTCTTGATGAATTACTAGATTATGTTTATGTTGAGAAAATAACCATGTTCAAGTCAGAAAAGAAGATGGTTATTTGTATTTTGAGTGACATAATAATTGAAAAGAAAAATATATATAAATTAGAGGAAGCTGTTTCAGAGTTCGTTTTTGGAAAAAACAACATAAAATGCGAGATAAAAGAAAAATATAAGCTATCTAGTCAATATAATTTAGAAGAGCTTACCAAAGTATACATGGATAGTATTATGGAGGAAATAAAAACATTTAGCTATGTGGATTTTAGAATATTAAGTCGTGCAGAGTTTTTTTATAACGGAAATATTCTAACCCTTGCATTAGAGGATACTAATTTGGCTAAAAGTCATTCCATAAAATTAAAAGAATTTCTTGAAAATATGTATAAAGAACGTTTTGATATGGAAGTTACAATAGGCTTTAATTATACAGAAGAACAAAAGTCAAAGCTTCGTGAAGCTAATAAACAACGATTAATGCAAGAATTAAAGGCTATAGAATTATTGAATGAGCAGACCGCTCATAGAAATAAAGAAAGCGGAAAAGAGGAACAAGAGCAGCTTAAAAAAGAAGCTTCAAAGGAGGATAAATCTACAAAAACAGGCAGTGATAAAACTAAGTCTGATTTTTCAGTAGCAGAGAAAAAAAGTCCTAAACCATTTTCTAGTGGAGAGGGTGCTTTATTTGGAGCTAGAAAACAGAAGAAGGCTCAAACCTATGATCCAGATTTGATATTTGGTAGAAATTGCGAAGGCGAAATAGTTGCAATTGAAGGAGTATATGATGGAATTGGACCAGTGTGCATTAGAGGTCAAATACTTACAAAAGAAGAGCGTGAGCTAAAAAGTGGCAAATATATAATTTCTTGTGTAATTACTGATTTTACTGATTCAATAGCCTTTAAGATATTTGTTAGTCCAGAAGATAAAGAGGGCTTAGATAAAGAGTTGTCTGTTGGAGACTTCTATATAATAAAAGGTGTTCCAATGTACGATTCTTATAGCAGAGAGGTTACAGTATCTTCTATTACTGGAATAAAGGCTGCTAATGATTTTAGAGTAAAGAGAAATGATACTTCAATTGAAAAGAGAGTTGAACTTCACCTGCATACTGTTATGAGTGAAATGGACAGTGTTGTTGATATAGGCAAAGTTATTAAGCGAGCAAAGGAATGGGGCCATAAGGCTATTGCCATAACAGATCATGGATGCATTCAGGCGTTTCCAGTTGCCAATCATCAAATTAAAATGGAAGAAGATTTCAAGATAATATATGGAGTCGAAGGATATTTTGTTGATGATATTGAGGATTTAATACTTAATGATAAGGGACAGTCTATTGATTCGAATTATGTGGTATTTGACATAGAAACAACGGGTTTGAGCCCTAAACATAACAAAATAATTGAAATAGGAGCTGTGAAAATAAAGAATGGACAGATAACAGATACATTTTCTGAATTCGTAAATCCAGAAGTTCCTATTCCATATTCAATAACCAAGCTTACATCCATAAATGACCAAATGGTTCTTGATGCACCTACAATAGAGATTATCCTTCCTAAATTTTTAGAATTTGTAGGAGATGCTATTTTGGTGGCTCATAATGCAAGCTTTGATACAGGCTTTATTAAAGAGTTTGCTTCAAGACAGGGGCTTACATATGACTATACAGTTATGGATACAATGACACTTGCTCAGATTCTTATACCAGAGCTTGGAAAATACACATTGGACAGATTGTGTAAGCAGTTTAATGTTAAGCTGGAAAATCATCATAGAGCATGTGATGATGCTACTGCAACAGCAGAGATATTTATCAAGATGCTTAAGATAGTCAAGGATAAAGAAGTAACTACTTTGGCACAGCTTAATAAAATTGGTTCAAAATCCTTTGATTTGATAAAAAAAGCCAAAACATATCATGGAATCATTCTTGCGAAAAATGAGATAGGAAGAGTAAATTTATACAGACTTATTTCAGAGTCACACATAAACTATTTTAATAGAAGACCTAGAATGCCAAAAAGCTTAATCAATAAATATAGAGAAGGACTTATTATAGGTTCAGCCTGCGAGGCAGGAGAACTATATAAGGCAGTATTATTTGGCGAAAATGATGATAAGTTAACTAAGCTGTGTGATTTCTATGATTATTATGAGATTCAGCCTACAGGCAATAATATGTTTATGCTTGAATCAGATAAATATCCTGTTGAAACTGTAGAGGACTTAGAAGAAGTTAATAGAAAGATTGTAAATCTGGGTAAACAGTTTGGTAAACCAGTTGTAGCAACCTGTGATGTACATTTCCTAGATCCAGAGGATGAAATATACAGAAGAATAATTATGGCAGGTAAAGGCTTTGCAGATGCTGACAATCAGCCACCGTTATTCTATAGAACAACTGATGAGATGTTAGCTGAATTCCAGTATCTGGGTAGCGATTTAGCCAAGGAAGTAGTAATAACAAACACAAACAAAATTGCTGATATGGTGGACAAGATATCGCCAGTAAGACCAGATAAACAACCACCAATAATTGAAAATTCAGATGAAACACTTACTAAGATATGTTACGATAAGGCACATGAAATATATGGACCAAATTTACCAGATATAGTAGTTAAGAGACTTGAAAAAGAACTTCATTCTATTATATCTAATGGCTTTGCAGTTATGTATATTATTGCTCAAAAGCTGGTTTGGAGATCAAATGATGACGGATATCTTGTAGGTTCAAGAGGTTCAGTTGGCTCATCTTTTGTTGCTACTATGGCAGGAATTACAGAGGTTAATCCACTTCCGGCACACTATATTTGCCCAAAATGCTACTTTACTGATTTTGATTCGGAAGATGTTAGAAAATATAGTGGTCAATCAGGCTGTGATATGCCTGATAAGGCGTGTCCAAAGTGTGGAACTAATATGAAAAAAGAAGGACATGATATTCCATTCGAAACCTTCCTTGGATTTAAGGGAGACAAGGAGCCTGATATAGACCTTAATTTCTCAGGAGAATATCAGCCACGTGCACACGCATACACAGAAGAATTGTTTGGTAAAGGAAAAGCCTTTAGAGCTGGTACAATTGGAACACTTGCCGAAAAAACAGCATATGGATATGTATACAACTATTACAAGGATAAGCAGCAGGTTAAGAGAAACTGTGAGATGGAAAGATTGGCAAATGGTTGTACTGGTGTAAAACGTACAACAGGCCAGCATCCAGGAGGAATGATAGTTCTTCCTAGCCATGAAGAAATATATTCTTTTACCCCAATTCAAAAGCCGGCAAATGATATGACAACAGATATTGTTACTACGCATTTTGAGTACCATTCTATTGACCACAACTTACTTAAGTTAGATATACTGGGACACGATGATCCAACTATGATTAGACGTCTTGAGGATTTAACTGGTATTGATGCTAAGACTATTCCACTTGATGATCAGGATGTTATGTCATTATTCCATAATCTCGATGTACTTGGAATTAAGCCAGAAGATATAGGTGGAACAAAGCTTGGAACACTTGGTATTCCAGAGTTTGGAACTGAATTTGCCATGCAGATGTTAATTGACACTAAGCCAAAGGCATTTTCAGATTTAGCCAGAATTGCAGGTCTTTCCCATGGTACAGACGTATGGCTTGGTAATGCACAAACACTTATTGCTGATGGAATATGTGAACTCTCTTCAGCAATATGTACGCGTGACGATATAATGACATATCTTATTCATATGGGGCTGGAATCAGAGACTGCCTTTAAGATAATGGAAGCAGTACGTAAGGGAATGGTTGCCAAGGGCAAAGTAAAGGATAAATGGAATGAGTGGAAGGTAGATATGCTAGAACATAATGTTCCGGAATGGTATATAAAATCATGTGAAAAGATTCAGTATATGTTCCCTAAGGCTCATGCGGTTGCATATGTAATGATGGCATGGAGAATTGCATATTTTAAAGTTAATTATCCTCTTGCATATTATACAGCCTTCTTTAGTATTAGAGCTTCTGCTTTTGACTATAAGCTTATGTGTCAGGGAAAAGAAGCCTTAGAGGCTAATATGCTTTTGCTACAGAAAACAGAAAAAGATAAAATGACTGCAACAATAAAGGATACCCTTCGTGACATGAAAATTGTTCAGGAAATGTACGCAAGAGGAATTGAATTTTTGCCAATTGATTTATACAAGGCAGATGCAAAGAATTTCCAGATAATAGATGGCAAAATAATGCCAAGCTTTGGTTCTATTCCAGGAATGGGTGCAAAGGCTGCGGAAACTCTTCAAGAAGCTGCCAAGCAGGGCAAATTTACTTCTAAGGATGATATTAGAACAAGAGGAAAAGTATCAAAAACAATTCTAGATGATATGGAGAAATTAGGAATTTTAGGCGATTTGCCAGAGACAAATCAATACGATTTCTTTAGTATGTTGGGATAATAAAAACATTTTTAGGATGTGGAGATATATTTGTTAATGATATTAGTACGAGTAAAATGGTTGCTATTTTATCATAAATATATTAGAATAAGACTATATGTTTAAAGGACGTGATGAAATGAATAATCAAAATACTCAGGATATAGGCATTATTAGAGAGACAACAATAGAGGTACCTGATATACTTGCACAGGTATATGAAGCATTGTCTGAGAAGGGCTATAATCCTGTAAGTCAGATTGTTGGATACGTTATGAGTGGTGATCCAACATATATTACTAGCTATAAGAATGCTAGAAGCCTTATTATGAAGGCGGAACGTGATGAGATAATTGAAGTATTGTTAGAGAACTATATTGATACTAGATTAAAATAGTGATAATAGTTTGATTTTTGCAAGATAAAAGCAATGCCAGAGAATTTGGCATGCTTTTATTTCTGTGCAAAGAAAAATATATTAAAGTTATTTAATTTATGGTTTGATATTTTTGTTTTAGAATGATATTAGTGTTCGTCAGAGGTAATATGAGAATAATAGGATTAGATTATGGTACAAAAACAGTAGGTGTGGCAGTGAGTGATGAAAACCATATTATTGCACAGCCATTGCTTACAATAGAGAGAAAGCATCCTGCCAAATTAAGACAGACATATGCACAGATTGAATCGATTATTGATGAGTATGAGGTTGGCAGAATTGTTCTTGGATATCCAAAGAATATGAATAATACAGAAGGCGAGAGAGCCGAAGCTACTAAGGAGTTCAAGAATAATTTAGAGAGAAGAACAGGTTTAGAAGTAGTATTAGAAGATGAAAGACTTACAACGATGGAAGCAGATAGAATTTTGTCTGCAACAGGAGTTGTTCAAAGCGAGAGAAAAGAACACATTGACAAGATGGCGGCTGCCATAATTTTACAGTGTTATCTTGATAGAAATAGTGATAGATAGGGCTTTTTAGCCAGGAGGATAGTATGGATAACAATCAAAATATGCCAGAAAGCATTGTTTTTGAAACAGAAGATGGTGAAGAAGAATTTTTTGTTCTTGAGCAAACAAAATTAGCTGGGAACAATTATATATTAGTGACAGACGATATTAACAAAGAGGATGGCTCATTTCTTGTGCTTAAAGAAGTAGTTGAAGATGATGAGGATTTTGTTTCATATGATATTGTCGAAGCTGAAGATGAATTAAAAGCAGTAATTATGGTATTCAATGAATTACTGGAAGATATAGATTTGGAGGTATAATTTTGAAAGAAAAATCAAAAACGCTTGTTAAGATTATTCCATTAGGTGGACTTGAACAGATTGGAATGAATATAACAGCAATAGAATATGAAGATACAATCATTGTAGTTGATTGTGGATTAGCATTTCCAGAAGATGAAATGTTGGGAATTGACTTGGTAATTCCAGATGTAACATATCTTAAAGAGAATGCAGATAAAGTAAAGGGATTAGTTGTAACTCATGGACACGAGGATCATATTGGCGCTATCCCATATATTGAGAAAGAATTAGGAATGCCAATATACGCAACTAAGCTTACAATGGGATTAATAGATAATAAGCTTAAAGAACATAACATTCTTAGTAAGGTTAAGAGAAAAATAGTTAAGCATGGACAGATAATTAATCTAGGTTGTTTTAGAATAGAATTTATAAGAACTAACCATTCAATTGCAGATGCAGCTGCATTAGCAATATATACTCCACAGGGAATAATAATTCATACTGGAGACTTTAAGGTCGATTATACTCCTGTTTTTGGAGAAATGATTGACTTGCCAAGATTTGGTGAATTAGGTAAGAAGGGCGTATTGGCGTTAATGGCGGATTCAACTAATGTTGAAAGACCTGGCTATACTCAGTCGGAAAAAACAGTTGGAAAGACCTTTGATAACCTTTTTGCAGACAATAAAGACCACAGAATTATTATTGCCACCTTTGCATCAAATGTTGACAGAGTTCAACAGATTATTAATTCAGCATACAAATATGGTAGAAAAGTCGTGATTGAAGGTCGAAGCATGGTGAATATTATTCAAACTGCTTCAGAATTAGGTTATATTAATATACCTGATAATACTTTGATTGAGATAGAGAGAATTAAGGATTACCCAGATGAACAAATAGTACTTATTACAACAGGAAGTCAGGGTGAAAACATGGCTGCTTTATCAAGAATAGCAGCATCAATTCATAACAAGATAGCAATTAAGCCAGGAGATGTTGTAATCTTTTCATCAACTCCTATACCAGGTAATGAAAAAGCCGTATTCAAGGTAATCAATGAATTAGAGATGAAGGGTGCACATGTAATATTCCAGGATACACATGTTTCTGGACATGCATGTAAGGAAGAGCTTAAGCTTATGTATGCCCTTACTAAACCACAGTATGCAATACCGGTTCATGGAGAGTATAGACATCTAAAAAGACATGCAGAGCTTGCAGTTGAGATGGGAATTCCTAAAGACAATGTAAAGATTTTATCTACAGGAGATGTTCTTGAAATAGGAACAGACAGATTTAAGGTTACAGGAAAAGTTCCTGCACAAGGCATATTAGTTGATGGACTTGGCGTAGGTGATGTAGGTAATATAGTTCTTAGAGATAGACAGCATTTATCACAAAATGGTCTTATTATTGTAGTGGTTACTTTAGAGAAGGAAAGCAACCAGATTGTTGCAGGACCAGATATTGTGTCTAGAGGTTTTGTATATGTAAGAGAATCAGAAACCTTGATGGATGATTGCAGAGAGGTTGTTCAAGAGGCACTTGATAATTGTCTTAGAAAGGGAGTAGCTGATTGGTCTAAGATAAAATCAGGAATTAAAGATTCACTTGGGGAGTTCTTGTGGAAGAGAACTAAGAGAAGTCCTATGATTTTACCGATTATAACTGAGGTATAATATGAAGGAAACTTTAGCAAAAAGCAAAATACTGAATATATCGATTAAACAATCAAAAGAATATAATGAATATTTAGAAGCAAAAAAAGAATTGCAGAGCAATGAGGATTTATGCAATAAAGTAATTTGCTTTAAGAATAGAAATAAAGAACTACAAAGCCACCCAGATTATAACCCTTTAGATGAAGTGATTGCTTTGGCTAAGGAGTATGAAGAGGTGCTTAATGATTGTGTTGTAAGTAGATATCTTCAGGCGGAACAAAAGGTATGTAAATTAATGCAAGAGGTATATAATAAGATTGCAGAGGGATTGGAGTTTGGCGAGTTAGATGAGTGAAGAAAAACGTAAGAGTCAAAATAGTAAGACTGAAAAAAACATAAAATCAAATGTAGATTCGAGAACAAATAAAAAATCAAATTCAAAATCTAAACAAAAGAAAAAAGGAAAAGGCGGATTAGAATTATTTAGAAAAGGCTTAAAGGATTCGTCAGGTTTCATGTGGGGATTGTTTGTTAATTTATTAATTGCATACCTCATTATAAAATTGTTTTCTCTTTCGTTTAATTTTGCATATGACGTATTTAGTGACACAGCATATAAACCAGCAAGTGATAAGGTTGTTGTAGTTAATATACCAGCAGATTCAAGTGCTCTTCAGATAGGAGAGGTCCTTGAAGAAAATGGAATAATTAAGAACAAACATGTCTTTTGGGCAAAGGTTAAGATAAAAGGATATGGTCCAATGCTTAAGCATGGTAAATTTGGTTTATCTGGAGCTATGACGTATGATCAGATATTTGAAGAAATATGTGAAAATAATAAATCAACGGAGGAAGATCAGTGACATCTTTAGAAAGAGTATCGTCGTTTATTAAATCCTATATCAAAGATGATGAAGGAATTTTAGGTGAGATATATTCGGATGCTATTTCAAATGGTGTTCCGATTATGAGACCTGAAACAAAAGAGTTTATTAAAACACAGCTTTTACTAAAAAAGCCTATATCAATTTTGGAGATAGGAACCGCTGTCGGATATTCGTCACTATATTTTAGTCAGTACATTTCTTTAGAGGCGCATATAACAACTATTGAATTAGATGAAGAAAGAGCAGACATTGCTTGTGCTAATATAAAAAGAATGAAAAAAGACAATCAAATTACTGTTATACGTGGTGATGCATATGAAGTGTTAGGTAAACTTGAGTCAGATGCATATGATTTTGTTTTTGTGGATGCGGCTAAGGGACAGTATATTAACTACCTTGAAGACGTACTTCGTGTCACAAAAAAAGACGGCTTGATTATTTCGGATAACATATTGCAGGATGGAGAGATTCTAGAATCCCATTTTCTTGTAGAAAAAAGAAATCGAACTATACATGATAGAATGAGACAATACGTATATGCGTTGTTTAATGATGAGAGATTGGAAAGCACTGTTTTGTCTGTTGGAGATGGAATAGGTGTTAGTATAAAAAAGTAAGGTGAGTATATGAGTAACAGAAGAACAAAACCTGAATTATTGATTCCAGCAGGAAATTTAGATGTATTAAAAGTAGCTATCGATTACGGTGCTGATGCAGTTTATATTGGTGGACAGAAGTTTGGACTTAGAGCAAAGGCAGATAACTTTAGCTTTGAAGATATGCATGAAGCTGCTGATTATGTTCATAAAGCTGGTAAGAAGCTGTATATGACGGTTAATATTTTTGCGCACAATGATGACATTGTTGGTGTTGAAAAATATTTTAATGATATGAAAGAAGCAGGACTTGAGGATAAAATAGATGCATTTATTATATCTGATCCGGGAATATTTACTTTAGCTAAGAAGATATTACCTAAGATAGAGATTCATATCAGTACTCAGGCCAATAATACAAACTACTTAACATATAACTTTTGGCATGAATTAGGTGCAACGAGAGTTGTATGTGCAAGAGAGTTGTCTCTAAAAGAAATAAAAGGAATAAGAGAAAATATTCCAGAGGATATGGAGATAGAGGCGTTTATTCATGGCGCAATGTGTATATCCTATTCTGGAAGATGTCTTTTGAGTAGTTACTTTACAGGAAGAGATGCTAACAAAGGTGCATGCACACATCCATGTAGATGGAAATATACTATACAGGAAGAAAAAAGACCTGGAGAGTATTTACCAATCGAAGAGGATGATAGGGGAACATACATATTTAACTCAAAGGATTTATGTATGATTAATTATGTTCCAGAAATGATTGGAGCAGGAATTGATTCCTTTAAGATAGAAGGAAGAATGAAAACTGCATTATATGTTGCTGCTGTAACAAGAACATATAGACAGGCAATTGATGACTATTATGTTTCAGAAGAATTATATAGAAGCAGAATGGATTACTATAATGAGGAAATATCAGCATGTACATTTAGACAGTTTACTACAGGCTTTTATTTTGGAAAAACAGATGAAACTTCGCAAATATACGATAATAATGTATATGTGAAGAATTACACATATCTTGGAACTGTAGAAGAAATTACAGAAGAAGGATTACTTGTTATTCATCAAAAAAACAAGTTTATAGTAGGTGACGAAATATGCATTATGAATTTTGATGGAACAAATACATTTGTTAATGTTGAGGCAATTTATGATGAGAAGATGATGCCTATGGAATCAGCTCCTCATCCAAAACAGAAGCTATATATAAAACTTAAGGATAATATACCATGTAAGGTTGGTATGATTATTCGTTCAAAGCACTGCGAAGCTTAAGCAGTGCTTTTTTTTCGATTCTAGAAACATATGATCTAGAGATGTTCAAGGATGAAGCGATACTTTTTTGTGTCTGGGCTTTATTGTTAAATAATCCGTACCGTAAGGACAGAATTAATTGCTCACGTGAGGTTAAGACCTTGTGAAATATTTTGGAAAGTTGCTCTAATTCTGTTGTAATAATAATACTGTTTATAATGGGCTTTTCACCGGAATCTATTATGTCGATTAATGAAACCTCGTTACCTTCTTTGTCTTTTCCAATAGGGTCAAAGAGTGAGGTTTCTCTTTGCTCTTTACGTTCTTGGCGAAGATACATAAGAATTTCGTTTTCTATGCAACGAGAAGCGTAGGTGGCTAATCTGTTTCCTTTGATTTCATCATATGAGTCAATTGCTTTGATTAATCCTATTGTACCTATGGAAAGATAATCCTCAGTGTCTTTGTTGTTAACTTGATATTTTTTTATTATATGGGCAACTAATCTTAAATTATATTCGATTAGTTTATTTCTTGCGAGAATGTCGCCTTGCTTAGAGAGTGCGATATATCTAGATTCCTGCTCTTTGGATAATGGTTTTTTAAATGTTTTCAAAACGACCTCGATATATGGGGTTTATATATAATATGATGGGAAAACAATAAAGTTGCTATTTTGAATAATAGAGAATTAAGGTAAATGAAGATTTACCAATATAATAGTTGAAATGTTCAAAAGACTATGATATTCTTGTTAATGTTGTACAAATGATAATGGGCGTCGTGGGTAAAATGAACGATATGAAGAAAATGACTTGTTATATTTTACTGTATTCGACATTATTTTGGAACAAAAACGTTAAAATGTGTTAAATTGCTTTATAAATATTGGCATATATGATATACTGTGTAATAGAATATTATGTAAGAAAGGGAGATATTATGCAGGTAGGCGGAGGACGTAAGAAAATACGTATAGGTGACTTGCTTGTTGAAGCAGGAGCTATTACGGCAGAGGAACTTGGTGAGGCTATTGAATATCAGAAAGAGAATGGTGGTAAGTTAGGTAATATCATTATGGAACTTGGTTTTATTAGCCAGGAACTTCTTATTACAGTTCTTACTACACAGATGGGAATTGACTATATTGAGATTAAGGCATGTAAGCTTGATAAGGAGATTTTGAATCTTGTTCCTGAAGCAATGGTCAACAAGTATAAAGCAGTTCCAATTTGTTATGATGATATGAATCCGAATGTCCTCAAGGTTGCTATGGCTGATCCAATGGATTTAGATGCAATAGACGATATTGGTATAGCAACTAATACACAGGTAGAACCATTACTTGCGTTAGAGGATGATATAATAGAAGTAATCGGAAAGCATTATGGAGATTCACAGGCACGTGAAGCGGCAGAGCTTTTCCGAAAGGAAATGGAATCAAAGGGTGTTTATGACACTGATGAAGATGCAATCAATGAAGATATTGAGAACTCACCTGTTGTATTGATTGTTAAACAGATACTAGAAGGTGGAGTAAGACAAAGAGCTTCCGATATACATATTGAACCACTTGAAAACAGCGTAAGAGTTAGATATAGAATAGATGGTGCATTAAGAGAAGTAATGAATTATGATTACAGCTTGCTTTCAGCAATTAGTGCACGTATTAAGATTATTGGTGGAATGGATATAGCAGAGAAACGTAAGCCACAGGATGGTCGTATTACTATCATAGTAGATAGAAGAGAATTTGATGTCCGTGTTTCTATCCTTCCAACAGTATATGGCGAGAAAACCGTTATGCGTCTTACATCCAAGGACGGACTTACTAAACCTAAGAGTGCCCTTGGTCTTGATCAAGAAGAATTAAAGGTTTTCGATGGAATATTGAGTAATCCACATGGTATTATTCTTGTTACTGGACCTACTGGTTCTGGTAAATCAACTACACTTTATACATCACTTAGTGAGCTTAACACTGAGGATGTTAATATAATTACAGTAGAAGATCCTGTCGAGGCTAATATAGAAGGAATTAATCAGGTTCAGGTTAATGTTAAAGCAGAGCTTACATTTGCAGCAGCTCTTAGATCAATTCTTCGTCAGGACCCTGATATAATAATGATAGGAGAGATTCGTGATGGTGAAACAGCAAAGATTGCCGTACAGGCAGCCATAACAGGACACCTTGTTGTTTCAACATTACATACAAACTCAGCAGCATCTACAGTTACACGTATTATTGATATGGGTATTGAGCCATATGTTGCAGGTGATGCCCTAGTAGGTGTAATTGCCCAAAGACTTGTTAGACGACTTTGCAATAACTGCAAAGCACCAAGATTGGCTGAACCAGAGGAAAAGAAAGTACTTGGTTTGCCAGAGGATGAAGAAGATGTTGTAATATATGAGCCAGTTGGTTGCCCACTATGTGGTGACTGTGGGTATGCAGGACGAATTGGTGTATATGAGATGATGCCAATATCGAAAGAATTACAGGCAGTAATTTCCAAAGGCGCAACTGCAGATGTTATTGAAAAACAGGCTTTATCAGAAGGTATGCTTACTCTTAAGATGGGCGCTGCTAAACATGTACTTAATGGAATAACATCACTTAGTGAAATGAAGAAGATTGTTTACACAACTGGTGATGAATATTAAATAGGGAGAAGGAGATTAGGTTATGCTTGATATGAAAGAACTATTAGCATTCGCAGTAGAGCAGAATGCTTCCGATGTGCATATTGCATGCGGTATACCACCTAAGCTTAGAATTAATGGTAAGCTTATCGAGGTTGAGATTCCACCACTTATGCCAGCGGATGTAACAGATGCAATTGGATCAACAATGCATGAGAGACACAAACAGATTCTTAAAGAAAGAGGAGAAGTCGATTTCTCATATGCTTCTGCAGAAACAGGTCGATTCCGTGTTAATGTATACATGGATCGTGGTAATATGGCGGCTGCATACAGAAAGGTTGATACAATCATCCCTAAGCCAGATGAACTTGGTATACCAGAGGCAGTTGTTCAATTATATAAGAAGAAGAGAGGATTAGTACTTGTAACAGGACCTACTGGTTCGGGTAAGTCAACAACACTTGCTTCTATAATTAATAAAGCTAATGATAATTTAACAGATCATATTATTACACTTGAGGATCCTATAGAGTATGTACATAAACATAAGAAGTCAGTTGTAAACCAGAGAGAGATAGGTATGGATACACTTAGTTATGCCAATGCACTTCGTGCAGCACTTCGTGAGGATCCAGATATAATTCTCGTAGGAGAGATGAGAGACCTTGAGACTATATCAACTGCTATAACAGCTGCTGAAACTGGTCACTTGGTATTTTCAACACTTCATACAATTGGTGCTGCATCAACAATCGACCGTATAGTTGATGTATTCCCGCCACATCAACAACAACAGACACGTATTCAGCTTTCTATGGTATTAGAGGGTGTTATATCACAGTCACTTATTCCTACAGCAGATGGAAAAGGTCGAGTTGCTGCTTTCGAGGTTATGCTTGCTAATCCAGCTATTCGAAGCTTGATTCGTGAAGCTAAAACACATCAGATACAGTCAGTTATTCAGACTAACAGAGCAACAGGAATGATTACAATGGATGATTTTATTATGGACTTATATAGACGAGGGGTAATTACTAGAGATTATGCTCTTACTTATGCACAAGACCAGGCGGCTATGAAGAAGATGATGTAACATTTTTTGTGCAGATTGTACAAAATTATAAAATATTATAAAACATATTGCAAAAAGTATACTAATGTAGTATTATCAATTCAGAAACAAAATGTTAACAAATTATTCATTTTTGCAAGATGTTATCGGAGGGTAGAGATGGCAAATTATAAATTCAAGGCGCTTGATTCCAGTGGTAAAGGAACGCGTGGAACAATAGATGCGCCTAGTGAAGAAAAAGCAAAAGAAAAATTAAAATCATCTGGATTAACAGTTCAGGAGATTAAGAATGCTGATGCTGGGAATAGCATGTTTAAGAAGAAGGTTAAAGATAAGGATTTAGCTATATTCTGTAAGCAGTTTAACTCAGTACTTAACGCAGGTGTTACTGTTATATCAGCTCTTGATATGATGGCAGAGCAGATTGATAATGTATCACTTAAAGAAGCTTTAAGAGATGCCCAAAATCATGTTCAAAAAGGTGGCTCTTTAGCAGAGGGCTTTAAGTTGAATCCTAAAGTATTTCCACAGATACTTGTTAACATGGTAGCTGCTGGTGAAATATCAGGTAACCTAGAGACTTCTTTTGAGAGACTTACTACTCATTTTGAGAACAGTAACAAACTCAAGTCAAAGGTTAAAGGTGCAATGACATATCCAATAGTAATTTTGGTTGTTGTTATTGCGGTTGTAATAGTATTATTAGTTAAAGTAATACCACAGTTTAGTGAGATGTTTACGGATATGGGAACAGAGCTTCCTGCTGCAACACAGTTATTAGTGGATGTCAGTGGTTTCTTGCAGCATAAGGGTTGGATTGTTGCGGTTATTGTGATTGCCATAGTGGTAGCACTTAAGGGATTTGGCAAGACAGAACAAGGTGAGCTCATTTATTCAAAGATTTCTATGAAGCTTCCTCTTTTTGGAAATCTTGTTATTAAATCAGCTGCAGCAACATTCTCAAGAACATTAGCAACTCTTCTTGCGTCAGGTATTCCACTTATGGATGCTATTGAGCAGGTTGCTAAGATGATTAAGAATAAGATTATTAGAGATGATTTATTAGAAGCTAAGGTTCAGGTTGCGAAGGGTGTTCCCCTTTCTAAACCACTTAGAGATATGGAGTATTTTCCACCAATGTTATCACAGATGACAAGAATTGGAGAGGAAACAGGTAATATTGAAGACATGATGGATAAGGTTGCAGATTATTATGAGATGGAAGTTAATAATGTAACTGATGCCCTTACTGCTATGATGGAACCAATGATTATCGTTGTTATGGCAGTTGTAGTTGGTGGTATTGTATTAGCAATTTATTCGCCGATGCTTAGTATGTACGACGCTGTTGATAATTATTAATTTGCAAACTCGTAGTATACTACATAATTTAATTGGATATAAGCCGCTGGGCGATTACGGTGGCTTTATCATAAAAAACTATAATATTTTATTTAATTAAAGGAGAGAAAAAACATGAAAAAAACAAATAACAAAGGTTTCTCATTAGTTGAGCTTATTATCGTAATAGCTATTATGGCTATCCTTGCAGGTGCAATTGCTCCAGCGCTTATCAGATACATTGACAGATCTAGAAAGTCAAATGATATCAATGCTTGTAAGTCAATCAAGACTGCATTCGAGACTGCACTTACTAACGAAGATTTATACTCAGAGTTAACAACTGGTGTTACTACTTATACTATTACTGAAGCTTCTACAACAGTTAGTCCAGCTATTGCAAAAGGTAACGGTGGTAAGGATATCTTCAGTAACTTATCAGGACAGAAGGCTCCAAAGCTTAAGTATAAGAAGCAAGGAGCTAATGCTTATAAGGTAGAGATTAGCACTTCAGGTGAAGTTAAGGTTAGCATTACTGATGGATCTCATGATTGGGCTATTTGTCCAGAAGTATGTGAGGATTACCAGAAGTAATTTCATAATGAGAAGAGGTTTTATTCCACCTGAGTCGCCAGGTGGAATTTAACTGTATAAAGAATTATCTTTATCGAAAGGTGCGTTTTTGCTATGGAAACTTTAATAATGTGCATATTGTTTGGCTTATATGGAATAGTAATTGGCAGCTTTGTTAACGTGCTGATATTGAGGGTTCCATTAAAAGAAAGTGTTACCATAGAAAGATCTCATTGTATGAGTTGTGGCCATAC
>JAQYAV010000012.1 GCA_029338675.1 Lachnospiraceae bacterium | reverse complement strand
GTTTCCTAGTAAGAGTACCAGAAAAATTAGGGTCAGCACAAGCAATTTTTTATGATATTCGAGCATTAAAATGGTGTTGTGAACATATTGAGAAGAATCATATTGAAGAGCCTATAGTGTATATTTTAGCATCAAGAATTGGACCATTTGAAAAGAAATATGTAAACAGAATTCATGCTGCGGGTGGAAGGGTTTATCAAAATCCAGATGGACATGAGGACTGGAGAGCAAAATGGTCTCCGATGATCAGAAAGTACTGGAAGCTTTCAGAAAGCTTTGCTGTTAAATATGCAGACTTGGTGGTATGCGATAGTAAATCAATAGAGAACTATATTAAGGAAGAATATAGTCAATATAAGCCACAGACAACCTTTATTGCTTATGGTTCATATATAAATTCTTCGTCTTTAACTGATGATAATCCTAAATATACAGGGTGGCTAGCAAGCCATAACTTAAGAGATAGGCAGTTTTATATAATAGTAGGAAGATTTGTTCCGGAAAATAATTTTGAGACTATTATTAGAGAGTTCATGCTGAGCAATTCAAATAAAGACCTGGCAATTATTACCACTAGGAATGAAAAGCTTTTGAAGGAAATTAATCAGAGGATACATTTTAAGCAGGATAAGAGGATAAAATTTGTTGGTACAGTATATGACACAGAGCTTCTTACTAAAATAAGAGAAAATGCGTATGGATATTTCCATGGTCACTCTGTAGGAGGAACGAACCCTAGCCTTTTGGAAGCACTAGGGGCTACAAAGCTAAATCTGTTGTACGATGTGGGATTCAATAGAGAGGTGGCAGAGGATGCTGCTTTGTATTGGTCACTGGATGCAGGTAATCTTGCAAAGCTAATTGATACAGTGGATAAACTTGGCGAAAAAAAAGTGAATGAGCTCGGTCGAAAAGCAAAACAGCGTATAAAGGATGAGTATAATTGGGAATATATTTGTGATAAGTACGAGAAGGTTTTTAGAAGTTTATAAGTCTATATTCATTTATAAAATGGGGTGCAGAAGTGATGAAAATGGCATTTGTATATTTGTCTAATTATAGCGATTGGCCAATGGGTGGAATGCTTAACTATGTTAGAAATATTATCCCATATTTCAAAGATAATAATATTTGTGATGTGGATATTTGGGGCGGAACAAAGGACAAAGAAGAAAAGACAAGTTTTGAGATAGACGATAGGGAGTATAAATTTTTCAAATATACGAATATTCATACATACAATAAGCTATTACCTAATTTTCTGGTTAGTTTTTTTGGCGCGTTGAAGAATGGTTACAGGTTTAAGGAATATGATGTTATATATTCACATACCGCTGCAACTACTATTGCTTTAAAATTAACGAATCCACATAAATGTGTTGTGCATCATCAACATGGGTTATCGTATAAAAACAATAAAGGATTTACTCGATTCTTAAATATTGGATATACAATTGCTCAACTTATTTCTGATGCAACAATTTTCGTCGCAAGCACCGAAGAACTAGAAGAGCATCAAAAACGTAAAATATTCAAGAATAAGAGATTTTATGCTATAGGTAGTCCAATTAAATATAAGAAAATAAGACAGGTATGTATTGAAAAAAAAAGAAAAAACTATTTGCGATTTGTGTATACAGGTCGGTTGGATGTTTGGAAAAATATTAATCTCCTAATTGATTCATTTAAAATGTATCATGATGAATGTGCACAGCAAGATGTTTTGACTTTAGTTGGTGACGGGCCTCAATACGAAGAATTATTGACGCGTATAAAAAAAGAAGAAGTAGATTATATAAAATTGGTTGGTAGAAAAAACTTTGATGAACTTTCTCTAATATTAGCGCAAAGTGATATATTTCTTTTTCCGTCCAGAGGTGAAGGTGTGTCATTATCATTATTAGAAGCTTTTGCAGCGGGGTTACCAGCTGTAGCATTTGATGTTATTGGTGTCAATAATTTTGTTAAAGAAGGTAAGACGGGTGTATTGGAGAAGGAAATTACAGCTGAAAATTTTAAGAATGGAATTGTTAGGGCTTCAAAATGCTATGACAGGTGGGTACAAAATTGCGTTAATGTTTCAAAAGATTATGATGCAGAGATAATCGGCGAGAAAATAATGAAAATCATAGTTAGTGTTGCATAGATAGCATGTTAGATATTGAAGAGTCTATGCCTAAGTAAGACAGTGTACTCAAATTATAAAGCAAATAAGGTAAAGATATGGAAGAGAGTTGTGATGTTATAAAAAAACAATCGAAGCACAAAGTAAGTGAGTCGGAAATAATAATTTTTGTCGTAGTATTGTTACTTACGTTTCAGGGATTGTTAGAGGATATATTACCAATATTCAGCTTTATTGATGAATGCAGCACAATGTTGATTTTGGGTTATGGGATATTAAGATGGGTAGAATGCAGTAGATACAGAATTAGTAAATATACATTTTCAATTATATTTGGAGTAATACTTTTTTCGGTTTTCGGATGGATATCAACACTCCTATACAATTATCAAGGGATTAAAGTGTCTTTAAATTCCTATCTTTTATCGTGTAAATTTTTTATTACAATAGTGGGATGTATAGGAATTGTAGTCTATGATGAAAAGGATTTAGCTTTTAGTTGTATAAAAAGAATGACGAGACCGATTATGATTATGGTACTAGTGTGGCAATGGATACTTTCATTGTTGCCAATAGTTAATGGTATAAATAGACTGAGTTTTGGTGGTCTTATTGTATTCTGCTGTAGCATAATTATTGCCGATTATAAAAAAAGAGATATTTTGTATTTAATGATTGGTATTTTAGCTTTGATTTTACAGGGGCTATCTAAAAGCTATGGAGCAGCATTGCTTATAGTGATTATTTATACTTGGATTTTAAAATTTCAAAAAAAAATAAGATTGCCCGGAATTGTGACTGCAGGCATTTTATCGATGTTATTAGTATGGGATGAAATATATTATTACTATATTGAAGGAATAGAGAGAGAATTTCCAAGACCAATGGCATTTTTAAAGGGTGCAGAAATTGCAAATGAATATTTCCCGCTAGGAACTGGTTGGGGAACTTTTGGGACATACTATGCGGTAAAGGTATATTCCCCTGTATATATTAAACTGGGATGGGAAAATCATTCTATGTTAGGTAGGGTAAATGGTCCACAGTTTTTAATGGATACATATTGGCCGGGAATATATGCCGAAGCAGGCTGGATTGGTTTAGTTGGAATAATAATAATAATGGGAGCACTGCTATTTTGCATATTAAATATGTTCAAGTTTGATAAAAAAATATATGCAGCAAGTTTGCTAGCATATGGATTCATGTTTATAACAACTATAGAATCTACTTCATTTGCGCATCCTGCATATTACATTTTATCGATACCAATAGGAGTAAGTGTAGGGAAATATATTAAAATTAATAAAGATGGAAAGCAATAGTATTTCATTGTGAGATATTAGTATTTAGAAGTTCAAAAGGGGTATATTTAATGAGAACTGCAATAGCAGGAACGGGTTATGTGGGAATGTTAATAGCAGTATTACTTGCGCAAAATAATGAAGTAATTGCTGTAGATGTCGTTTAAGAGAAAGTAGACAAAATTAATAGGAAGGAATCCACTGTTAATGATGAATACATTGAAAAATATCTGAAGGAAAATGATTTGAACATTTTTGCTGCGACAGACTCAGAATTAGCATACAGGATGGCGGATTATGTTGTGATAGCTGTTCCAACTAATTATGATCCTTCTAGAATCCTAGAATAGGAACTCATTATAATAATCCTTCATTTGGATATGGGGCTACTGTTTACCAAAGGATACAAAGCAATTATTGGCAAATTACCAGGATATTCCACAGAATATGATGACAGCTATAGTCGAAAGCAATAGAACAAGAAAAGACTATATAGCAAGAAAGGTATTAGAAATAGCTGGAATCCATGACAATAATGAGATTACTGAGGGTTCAACGGAACAAGAAGTTGTAATTGGTGTGTACAGATTAACTATGAAGAGCAATAGTGATAACTTTAGGCAGAGCGCTATTCAAGGTATTATAAAGAGAATAAAATTGGTAGGAGCTACTGTAATCATATATGAACCAACGTTACAAGGGGGAGATTATTATTGGGGTAGCCAGATTATAAATGATTTAGGTGAATTAAACAATCAAGTAATGCTATTATAGCGAATAGATACGACGGTGAGCTTGATGATGTAAAAGAAAAAGTATATACGAGAGATTTGTTTAGAAGAGAGATTGAGAGGCATAAATATGGGAATATGTAGAGGTTATTATATTGATAATATTGCCTTTGGTCATCCGCATGGAAAGGGAGTTGACAATAAAATCAAGATGCAGGTGGAGTCAATGGGTGAATTTGCAGAAATCTCATTATTATATTTAGAAGACATACCGATAAAAACTATTGGAAAAATAGCAAAGCGACTTCCTTTTTGCAGCACTAATAGAGATTATAGTAAATTATTCAAGAAAATAGAACTACCAGATTTTTTATATATTCGTCGTGTGAATTTGGATTTGAAATTCATACTGTTTCTGAAAAAATTAAGAAAGAAATTCCCAACATGCAAATTGCTGTTTGAAATACCTACGTATCCATATAAGGGAGAAATGTTAGCAGTAAAAGGAGCTGTACCATTGTACATAAAGGATTTTGTTTATAGACAGTTTTTGAGATTTTATGTTGATAGAATAGTGATTTTTGATAATCAAAAAAAACTGTTTGGTATAGATTGCATATATACGATGAATGGTATTATCGTTAATAAGTATAACATAATAAAGGATTCTATGGATAATAGGGATTCGATAAATATTGTTTATGTAGGCGCATTGGGATCGCATCATGGGTTGGAAAGAATAATTGAAGGTATGCGAGTATACTATGAAGGAGATAAAAAAACAATAAAAAAAGTAGTATTAGAATGTGCTGGTGATGGTCCGTCTGAAGAATATTATAGGAATTTAGTGGAAAAATATAATTTAAGCGAGTATGTTATTTTTCATGGTTATCTAAATGAAAATGAGTTAAATGAGTTATATGATAAAGCAGATATCGCACTTGCACCTTTGGGTATGTATAAAATAGGAATCTATATGGGAAGTTTTTTAAAAGTCAGAGAATACTTGGCTAAAGGGTTGCCTATTGTAACAGGTTGTGATTTGGACGTTTTTAATAAATACCCATGTAACTATGGTTATAATGTTGGAAATAATGATTCAATTATTGATATTGATGGAATTGTTCAATTTTATGGGGAGCTAAGAAGTAAGTATAAGGATAAGCATGAATTATCATGCGAGATACATAAATACGCAGAAATGCATGTTGATTATAGTGTTGTGCAAAAGCCAATACAAGATTATATAGAAGGAAAGTAAAAGAATGAAGTTACATAGGGTAATCGTAAAAACATTAGTTGTTGTTATAGTTTGCATATTGGTATTTGGAATATTTCAAAAGCTCTTTCACAAAAGATGGAATGTTTTATATGAAAATTATGTTAAATATTCGAAATGTGAGGATGTGGATTTGATAATTGTTGGAACCTCAGAAATATGGTGTGGAATTATTCCATCGATTTTGTTTGAAGAGCAAGGAATAAGAAGCTTTAATTTAGGCCATTCCTATAAATCGGCAATTACAACATACTATGAATTAGAATATGCTTTTAAGGAAAAGAAACCAAAGGTTGTTCTTTTAGATTTCGCTGAATTGGTTTATAGTTCAACTTTACCGGCAGAGGCTGAATCGGCATTTAGGCAAGCGATTTATAGTATGCCAGATAAGAAGATAAGAAGAAAAATCCTTAACGAAGTTTGGAAATATGACACTAGTGAGGCGTTGTATTATGAATTCCCTTTGCTAAGATTTCATAACATGTGGAGCTCAATACCCGAGGAGAATCTTACTAAGGAATATGATTATAATTCGATTGATGTTGATTTTAAACTAGGGTGGGATTCAAACAAGGACTTGTTACTAAAACCAGATGGTCCAGGTGAAAAAACGCCTATTACAGAAGATAGATGGAATACCGAGGAAGATGAATATTGTCTGGCTGATAATAAAGTTCTTGTAGAATACTATGATAAGTGCATAAAGCTATGTGAAGATAATGGAGCTATTGTAATTGCTGTATTTCCACCTAAACCGTATGTTATAGAACGACAGCAAAAAAATTGGAGACAGATAGATGATTATCTTTCATCAAGAAATGTGCCAATTTTAAATTATAATACATATGAATTTTATTTGGAATCAGGATTGGATTATGAATCGGATTATTTTGATGTTACACACTTAAATTACAATGGAGCAATAAAATGGTCTCATTATGTGGGAGAAGATGTAATGAAAATATTGGGCGAGAAAAAAGTTGAATTTGAAATTTGTGATGAGACATCTAGAGAAAGGTATGAATTATGGACTGATGAATTTAATGCGAAGTATAAAGAGAAGGAGAACGATAGATAAAAAATGTATGAAAAAGCATAGTGATAATAAGCATATTGCATTGAAAGCAGGAATAGGATATACGATAGGAAGTCTGTTGATAAAAGGATTTTCAATGCTTACAGCACCCATATTTAATAGATTAATGGGAATGGGGGATGTTGGTGCTTACTCTAATTTTATTTCATGGGAATCAATAGTGGCGGTTGTTGTTACTTTAAATCTATATAGCACAATAAATGTAGCTAAAGTGGATCATGATAAAAGCATGAGTGAATATGTTTCATCAATTGTAGCTTTAGGAACTATTATTACTGCATTGTTTTATATAGTGGTTTGCTTTTTTATTGATGATATAACAAAATATACGAGTATACCGCATTATGCAATACATTTAATGTTTATATGTTTGTTATTTGCTCCTGCTGTTGATATATATATAAACCAATTAAAAGTAGAATTTGATTACACGAAAACAATTATTATTTCATTTATTTCTTTTTCAATTCCTACAATAGGTGGAATAGCGTTATGTTTATCGTTGCAGGACAAATTAAAGGCTAGAATATATGGTACGTATGTTCTAAAGATAGCGATATTTCTAAGTATATTTATTTTTTTGCTAAAGAAGGGAAAGCGAATAAACCTTCAATATTGGAAATATGCATTACCTATTGCGTTACCTTTGGTTATACATTATTTGGCGACAAATGTTTTGCATTCTGCTGATAGAGTTATGATAACGAAGATGTGTGGCACTGAAGATAATGCAATATATTCAGTAGGCTATACTAGTGGGCAGATTGTAAATGTATTAAGAAATTCGATAGAGGGAGCATGGACACCATGGGTATATTTGAAAATAAAAAATGGAGAGTATTCTTCTATAAAAAAATATGGAAGATATTATATTGCTTTTTTTATGCTGATCTGCATGTGCTTTGGATTGTTTGCTCCTGAGATAGTGTTATTTATGGGCGGTAAAGCATACAAAAATTCTATATATGTAATTCCCCCCGTGATAATGGCTTATGCTTTCAGCGCAATATATGGTTTGTACGCAGGAATTGAATTGTATTATAAAAAGCAGAATGTGTTTGTCTACATAACTACGTTTACGGCTATTTTAAATGTAGTATTAAATAAGTTGTTAATTCCTTTACATGGATACATAGCAGCCGCATATACAACATTGGTATGTTTAGCTATTAGTTGTTTGCTTCATTTTTTGAACACAAAAAAATTAAAGAAAGATGGATTATATGACAATTTTTTTAACGCTATAGTACTTGCTGGTATGTTGATTTTTAGTTTTGTATTGAGTATATCATATCGATTAATGTGGGTAAGAGTTTTAGTTGGCGTAATAATAGGTGCGTGTGTGTGTTTATGTATCATTAACAAAGCAAAGCTAAAAAATATAATTAAAGATATTTTGGAGAATAAAAATGATTGATGATAGCAGAGAAATAAGAAAAAAAGAATATGAAGAATTTTGTAAAAGCAATTATGTACAGATATATTCTAAACCATGGTGGATGGATGTTATTTGTGGTGAAGATAATTGGGATGTATGGCTATACAAGTCGGGAAATGTTGTCCAAGCGGCGATGCCATATTACATAGAAAAAAGAGGTAAATACATTTATATAACAAAAGCTATTTTTACACAGACCAATGGTATTATTTTTGCGGATGAAAAGAGTAATAAAGAGGCTGCTATTGCAAAAAAACAAGACAGAATAATAAAAGAAGCGTGCGAATTTATCAAAAATATGAATGTTGATGTATATGAACAGCAATATCCATATTCATTTGTGAATTGGCAACCGTTTTATTGGCAAAGGTATACTAATTTTTTGAGATATACTTATGTAATTGAGAATACCTGGGATTCAGAGTGCTGGATGGGCAATATGACTCCTCAAATGCGTAATCACATCAAGAAGGGATGTAATAGTTTATCATGTGATGAAAATATAACTGTAGAACAGTTTTATAATGAACATGTCAAGATATTTGAAAAGCAAGGGAAGAATAATCCATTTTCGTTTGAATTTTGGAAGAAGTTTTATTTTGAATGTAAAAAGCAAGAATGCTGTAAGATGATGTGTGCAAGGGACAATGCAGGAAACATTGCAGCGATAATATTCTTGGTTTGGGATGAGCAGTCGGTATATCAATTATTAGGTGGTTACATGCCAGAATATTCAAGTTTGCAAGGATTCCCTTATTTGATATATCAAGGAATTATTTTTGCTGGTGAAATGAAATTAAAATATGATTTCGAGGGCAGTATGGTGCCACAATTGGCAAGATCTTATCGAGAATATGGGGGAACTGCAAAACCTTATTTTAGAATACGTAAGGTTTTCAATCCTGAAATAATAATGGCTGAAGCAGAAGAAAGTGTGAAACAAATTGAAGAAGTATGATGAATATATGAAAGTTCATAAAGAAAAGTATGAAGAGTTATATTGCAAATGGGGTTACAATGAGAATTCACTTATTATGCCGTCAGATAGAAGGAATATTCGTTATCATGAATTGTTGAAATATTCGAGAATTTTCGAAATGAATGATTGCGGGGGGTATACAATATTAGATGCAGGATGTGGTTTTGGTGATGTTATTAGCTATTTGAATTTGATAGGAAAAACTAACTTTAGTTATATTGGTATTGATGTTGTAAATTCATTTTTGGAGGAAGCGGAGAAAAGGCAAGGTTCCAAGGACGAAAAATATAAATTCATAAAGAGAGATTTGTTTTTAGAGACAGTAGACGACTTGGATTATGATTTTGCTATTTCGTCGCAAGCATTTAATTGGAAATATGATAATTGTGATGATCAGAATTATGAAGTAATTTTTACTATAATTGAAAAGCTGTTTAAAAAGTGTAGGGAAGGTGTTGCTTTTAATTTTTTCTCAGATAAAGTTGAATATATGAAAAATGGTACTGCCTATCATAATCCTGGGAGAATGATAGAGTTTGCATACTCATTGAGTAATAATGTGTTGTATGACAATTCTTGTATGCCATATGAGCCAACTTTGATAATACTTAAAGATACGAGCGCATATGGGGGGGTATATAATACCTTTAGAGCGAAACACCTTAATGATTTTAAAAATAATATTTTTGTTATCAAAGAAAAATAATACGAGGAGGAAAAGATAATGAGATATGCATTAATTGGATGTGGAAGGATATCACCAAATCATGTGGTGGCGGCACAAAACAATAATTTAGAAATTGTTGCTTTATGTGATATAGAAAGAAATAACGCAGAAGATAAGGCTATAAAATTTGACATTGATTTGAGCCAAACCAAAATATATACCGATTATATAGAAATGTTAGATAAGGAGAAGCCAGAGCTTGTTGCGATAGCCACTGAGAGTGGAAAGCATGCCGATATCGCTCTAACATGTATTAGTCATGGATGTAATGTAATAATAGAAAAACCGATAGCGTTGTCATTAGAGGACGCTGATAAAATAATAGAAGCAGCAGAAAAAGAAGGTGTCAAGGTATGTGCTTGCCATCAGAATCGTTTTAACAAATCGATTCAGACTATAAGACAAGCTATAGAGAAAAGAAGATTTGGAAAGTTATTGTATGCAACAGCCCACATTCGATGGGCTAGAGATCATGAGTATTATGACAGAGCGACCTGGAGGGGGACATGGGAACAAGATGGAGGCGCTTTGATGAACCAATGTATTCATGATATTGATTTATTACGTTGGATGATGGGAGGTAAGATTGTTGAAGTTGTTGGTATGACAGATAGATTGGTTCATCCATATATTGAAGCTGAAGATTTAGGAATTGCGTTGGTGAGATTTGAAAATGGAGGATATGGAATTATAGAAGGAACAACAGATGTTTTCCCTAAAAACCTTGAGGAAACACTTTATATATTTGGAGAAAAAGGCACTGTGAAAGCAGGTGGGGAAGCAGTTAATATTATTGAAGAATGGAATTTTTCAGATTATTTGGATGATCCAGAAGCTGTAAAAAAAGAATGCAAGGAGAATCCACCTAACGTATACGGATTTGGACATACAAAATTATACAGAGATGTTGTGGATGCAATAAACAATGATAGAGCTCCATATGTAGATGGGTATGCAGGGAGAGATGCTTTAGAATTAGTTCTTGGCATATATGAATCTGCGGCAACAGGAAAAACAGTTCAATTTCCGCTCAAAAAAGGAGCAACGATAGATTACAAAGGAAGGTTTTAAAATGAAATTTATTGATTTGAATGCGCAATATGAAGCATTAAAGGGTGAAATTGACGAAGAAATAAAAAAAGTACTTGCTTCATGCGATTTTATATTGGGTCATAGAGTTCAGGAATTTGAAGAAAAATTAGCGAATTATGTTGGCAGGAAGTATGCAATAACGTGTTCTGATGGAACGGCAGCACTTCAGTTGGCATATATGGCATATGGGATAGGAACCGGTGACGCAGTATTTTGTCCTGATATGACATTTATTGCTTCAATTGAACCTGCTTGTTTACTTGGAGCTACACCTGTTTTCTGTGATATAAACGATAAATCGTATAACATAGATATAGAAAGCTTGGAGAGACAGATAAAAAATGTGCAAGAGGAGGGGAAACTTAAACCCAAAGCAATTGTGGCAGTGGATTTTGTTGGGAATCCAGCAGACTATGATCGAATTGAACAAATAGCCCAAAAATATAATTTATTATTAATCGAGGATGCTGCTCAAAGCATGGGTGCTTCATATAAGGGAAAAAAGTGCGGTAGTTTTGGAGATATTTCGACAACCTCATTTTTTCCTTCGAAACCTCTTGGTGCATATGGTGATGGTGGGGCAATATTTACTGATGATGATCGAATAGCGGATAAGCTTAAATCTTTGAGAGTTCATGGAAAGGGAGAAGACAAGTATCATAATATTGCAATAGGCATAAATTCAAGATTAGATGAGATTCAAGCTGCAATTTTATTAGTAAAGCTTAGACACTTGGATGAAGAAATTGAGATTAGACAGGATATTGCTAATTACTATAAGGCAAATCTTTCGGATGAATATATAATTCCACATATTGAGGAGTATGCTATTTCCTCATTTGCACAATATGTTATTAAAAGCAGGATGGGCGAAAATAGAGATGACATTGCAAGGAGGCTTAAAGAAAAAGGGATACCAACTATTATGTATTATCCTGAGCCGATGCATAATCTTCCAGTGTTCAAGTCTGTTAATTTGTATGGGGAATCTCTGGCAAATGCATATGATTATAGTAGAGAGCATATTGCTATTCCATTTTCCGCATATTTGAACAAGGAAGATCAAAACTTGATAGTAGAGTTTTTAAAAAAATAAGAAATGTCGAGGAGGAATGTGATGTTTAAGTATTATTGCTCGGTATTAGACATCCTTGATGAAAAATGTAAAGAAAACGCTAGTAAGTTGGCTGTTGTAGAAGAAAATGCAGAGTTTACATATTCGGAACTTTATAGTGATTCAGAACGCATAGGCACGGGCATTGCTCAAACAACAAAGCCTAGAACACCTGTTATTATTTTATTGGAAAAAAGTTATGCATGTCTGACCGTTA
The DNA here is from genome assembly GCA_029338675.1 of Lachnospiraceae bacterium. Taxonomy (GTDB): domain Bacteria; phylum Bacillota; class Clostridia; order Lachnospirales; family Lachnospiraceae; genus Coprococcus_C. The sequence goes on along the minus strand of JAQYAV010000012.1, from coordinate 4,684 downwards.
TGTATGGAACACTATATAGTGGATGTTTTTATGTACCAGTGGATATAAAGAATCCTTTAGAAAGAATAAGAAGTATAATAAACGTTTTGGGAAAACCTGTGATAGTAACAGATAGGCAACATGAATGTTTTCAAGAATGTATTGAAGATATGAATTTGACTATTCTATATTATGAAGATTTGATAAAAGTAAATGCTGAAGCAGAGCTACTGGGTACACGTAGAAGAAATATAATTGATACAGATATTATGTATATTATATTTACTTCTGGCTCAACAGGAAATCCGAAAGGAGTTGCGATTCCAAATAAGGCAGTAATCGATTATATATATGCATTTAACACAGAGTTAGGTATTGAAGAAAATGAGGTTTGGGGTAACCAGGCTCCATTCTATACTGATTTTTCTCTTAGAGATATTTTTGGAGCATTATATTCTGGGGGGGCTTTATGCATCATTCCACAAAAATATTTTATGGCGCCAAAAAAACTTTTGTCTTTTATTGATGAGAAAAAAGTAACCATTTTATCATGGGTTCCGACAGCGTATCGAATTGTATGGCAGTTTGACGGATTAAAGAGTAGAAAGCCAACGGCATTAAAAAAGTTTATTTTTTCAGGTGAAGTGATGCCGAGTCAAGTGTATGAGTATTGGAAAGAGAATTACGCTGATGCCACTTTTATTCAATGCTATGGACCGACTGAAGCAACTGGTGCTTCCTGCTATTACTATGTTGACTCAAAAAAGACTTATACAGGAAATATTCCTATTGGAAAAGCATTTACAAATACGAGAATTTTCTTGATTAATTCTGATAATGAAGAAGTTGTTGATTGTGGAAATGTTGGAGAAATAGGCATATCGGGATCATGTTTAGCCAGAGGTTATTATAATGATGACGAAAAAACGAAAGAATCATTTATTATATTTAAGGATAGACAAGGTTGCGAGCACAGAGTATATCGTACTGGCGATTTAGGATATTATGATGAGTCAAGTGATTTGATATTTGTATCAAGGAAGGATTACCAGGTTAAGCATGGAGGAAAAAGAATTGAGTTAGGAGAGATTGAAGCAGCAGCTTGTAATCTAGAATGTGTGGATGCTTGTTGTTGCGTAAAGGATGAAGAATTAGATGAATTGGTATTGTTCTTTGAGGGAAATGCAGATGGTAAAGAGGTTATGGTAGGTCTTAAGGAAAGTATTCCTAGATATATGATACCTACAAGAATTCTTAAAGAGGATAGATTGCCTATATTATCTAATGGAAAACTTGATAGAAAATCACTTTGGAATGTTATTAATAAAAGTAAATAATTGTAGAAGGAGACAAGACTAAAATGGAAAAAATAAGAAAACAAATTGAGGCAATAGTGAGAGAAGTATGTCCCGATATAGAGATATCTGATGATACTTTATTAGTGGATGAGGGTATTATTGAGTCATTTGATGCGATTAGAATAATTTCTGAATTTATGGAGGCTTTTAATATTTCTATCGATGCAGATGATTTTGAACCTGAAAATTTAAATACAATTGATAGTATGTGTGAACTAGTTGCGAGTAAGTTAAAAGCACTTAATAGAATGTAGGATTAATATAAGGGTTGAAAGGGAAAATTTATGCAAGTAAATAGTTTGGAATACCTTATTTTTGTCCTTATAGTATTGGCTATGTATTATAGTTTGGGTCAATTATTTAAAATACAAAAATATGTATTGGTTGTTGCAAATATAATATTTTTCTTAAATGTATCAGGATTAAAAAACTTTATCATTTCATTGATTTTAATAGGGGTTGTTTTCGAAGCGGCAATCATTGTTGAAAAATATAATTGTGAAGACAAAAAGAATCTGGCAAAAGTGTTTTTTTATGGAGCAACAGCAATAGATATTATTGTATTATGTTTTTTTAAGTTTTATAAACCTGCGCTAGAATTAATTGATAAAATGTTCTTCAGAACAGAGTTAACTATAGAAAGTATTATAAAGCCAGTTGGAATAGCATTCTTTTCATTAACCATATTAGGATATTTAATAGATGTATATCATAAAAAGGGTGTGGCAGAGAAAAATTTCATACAATTCATACAATTTGCGTTTTATTTTCCGGCAATTGTGCAAGGTCCTTTTTGTAATTATAACGAGATATCAACGCAAGCCAATAAACAGCATAAATTAGATTTGCGATGTTTTGAAAAAGGATTGCTTAGATTTTTATGGGGAGCAACAAAAAAAATTGTAATTGCAGATCGAATTGCAATAATTGTATCTGGAATATTGGGACAGGATGATAATTATGGGATAATTATTTTCTATGCTTTCTTCCTGTATAGTTTTCAGATATATGCAGATTTTTCCGGCGGAATTGATATGATTATGGGTGTTTCGCAGTGGTTTGGTATTGAGTTGCCAGAAAATTTCAAGGCTCCTCTTTTGTCACAAAATGTCACGGAGTATTGGAAAAGATGGCATATGACACTGGGGCGCTGGATGGAGAGATATGTTTATTATCCGATAGTTTTTGATAAAAAAATATACAATTTTTCAAAGAAAATAAAAAATAAGTATTATAGAAACGCATTTTCTGCAGTGTTGGCGTCTATCATTGTGTTTATATTAGTTGGAATATGGCATGGAACGGGATGGAACTATGTTGTATATGGCGCGTATCAAGCATTTTTTGTTTCATTTGCAATTATAGCAGAACCTTTTTATAAAACAATAAGAAAAAGAATAAACTTAAATAATGAATCGATATCTTGGACTATGTTTAAGGTGATGAGAACAATGATTATTCTTATTTTTGGAAGGTATCTTATAAAATCTTCTGATTTGGCTCAAGCATGGGAATTGCTTGCAAGAACATTTGCAAGTGTAGACGGATTTCGATTACTGGACGGAACATTACTACAATATGGATTGGATTATAAAAATTTGCTTGTAATGAATCTTGGGATATGTGTATTGTTTGTTTCAGACTTATTTAAGTATAAAAATATCTTTATCTTCGAATGGATACAAAAACAAGACTGGGTTTTTAGAGGCTTAGTATGTATTACACTGATCTTTTCGATAATAATATTAGGTATATATGGTCCTGAATATAGTGAGAGTATGTTTGTATACGGAGGATTTTAATCTTGAGTTACTCTGAGTTTGGTGGATGTTTGCCTTTTGAATTGTTGGTTGATAAAAATGGAAGAGAATATTTTGATTCAAAAGAATACAATGTAAAAAGATTAAATTGCGGAAGATCGGCTATTGTATTGGCGATTAGAACATCAAAGGCTATAAGGGTATTTCTTCCAATTTATATATGTGATTCTGTGAAGAATGCAGTTCAAAATGAAGGCTGCCAAATAGAGTATTATCATATAAATGAAGATTTTTTTCCAGAGGTGGATGATATAAATAAGGATGATATTCTTATATGGGTAAATTACTTTGGAATATTTGGAAATGCTGTTATAAAAGAAATTGTAAGTCGATATGAAAATGTTATCATTGACAATACACAAGCTTTTTTTTGTGAGCCCAATAAGGATGCATATAACATTTACTCTTGTAGAAAGTTTGTTGGCGTTCCAGATGGAGCATATTTGATTTCACCAACTGAGATAATTGGAAATTTTGAAACGGATGTGTCCAGTGATAGAAGTTCGTTTTTGCTTAAGGCGTGGGAACAGGGGTCTAATAGTGCATATACATTGAGTAAAAATAATGAAGATAGTTTTAGCTATTCGGGAATAAGGGGTATGAGTCTATTGACCCAGAGAATTTTATTAAATGTAACTTATGAGACTATTATTGAAAAAAGAATAGAAAACTATAGATACATACATGATAAGTTGAAGAATTTTAATCTGCTAAAGTGTGATCTAGAGAATGGTGTTGTGCCGATGATTTATCCGTTTGTTTATAAATCAGATACTATGAGAGAATATTTAATTGATAACAAAGTGTTTGTTCCAACATGGTGGAGAAGTGTAAAAAATAGCAATCCAAATGATATCGAGAATGGATTTGTAGATTATCTTTATCCATTACCAATTGATCAAAGATATACAATAGATGATATGGAAAGGATAATAGAAATTGTATTAATGGGAATTGAGACATGAAAAAACAAGATATTTATAATTATATAAAAGGATTACTACCAAACAAGATTAGAATCTTCTTATCAATAATAAAAAGGCAAATTCAAAATATTGTAGAATCAGGACTTATGGTTAGAGGATGGTTTTGGAAAAGACACACAAAAACTGAGCCCAAAGGGCTAGTAACGGTATGCTTCGTAGCGGTAGAACCGCAAACATGGAACTCATTGAAACCAGTATACGATGCTATGAAAGAAGATGATAGGTTTAACCCGTATATTATTACGGTTCCTAATAAAGATGGAGTCAAGGAGATGAAGTATTTCCTTGAGGAAGCCAATTATGAAATAATAGATGCTTTTGAGAGTGAAAGTGTTTTGGATATTAGAACATTATCACCAGATATTATATTTATACAAACACCATATGATTGGATGTACCCGATTCAATATAGAATGAGAAATTTAGTCCGAATAGCAAGAATATTTTATATACCATATGGGTACGGACTATCTAAAGAAGAACATTTTAAAATAGGATATAGTAAACATTTCTTGGCAAACATTAGCTGTATATTTGCATC
>JAQYAV010000011.1 GCA_029338675.1 Lachnospiraceae bacterium | reverse complement strand
CCTTGTAATAATCCATCACAAAGTCGTCTACACTTTTTATCAAACCTTGGTCAATGGCAATACCTATCAGCAATGATGTTACAGATTTTGTTACACTCATTACATTCATTGTATCTTCCTTTTTAAAACCATCTTTATACTCTTCAATTTCAAGTATATTATCTTTATAGGCTACAATCTGTTTTATATTTATATCGTTTTTACTTGAATAAGTATCTAAAACTTTCTTCATCAAAACTTCCTCCTGTAAAGCAGTAAAAATCATATTATTTGGACGTCCTATAAAAAGTCTAAGTGTATTAAAAATTTAATTCAATAGTTTTTCAAAAAAAAGATATCTAAGTTAATAGACATCTTTTTCACAACAAAAACTTCATGTTTTCCATCTCTTCGACCTATTGGAATTTACCGTTACTCTGTAAATAAGAATCTTGTGATTCGTTACTAAGTTTCAACATTACGAGCAACTCATCACGCATTAAAGCGTTAAAGTTACTCAAACAATTTTATTCGGAACATGTTACCTTATTGAATGATATTATTCCGATAATACCTACTACTTTTTTTAATACAGCCATAATTCTTATCCTTTTTATAACTTATCAATATAAAACATCATGAATCCCTTAGATTTAGAAAAAACAATATAATTTACATTGAAGAATCTATTTTATCTTACTATTTAATTTCTAATTCATCTAGGATTTTGTTCCAAGTCATATCTCCATACTCTTTATTATCGTACCTATAATTTAATGTTATAGCATAATATACTCCATTATGAATTACCATCAAATATTGCCCAATATTTTTTCGTTCTCCAGCGATATATTCCATTTGAAAACCAAGACATTTTATTCCCGAAATATTAGCTTCATAATCTTTAGTTATTTCCACATTTGAATTGGCCTTCTTCATATCTATTTCATTTCTTTTTCTCATAGCCTTTCTATCAGCAACAAAAACTATGAGCTTATTAATCTTTTTACTATGAAATCGTATAATTGTATGCTCGTCTTCATAAAAGTAAAATACACTCTCTTTATCAGCAGTGTTAACATTTCGTTTAACTTTTTCTTCTTCACTCATTACTTGAAATTCTGATGGAATATCAACAAATAACTCGTTATATGTAACACTAATTGCCATATTTATCCTCCTGCTATGCAAATCCCCTGCCATATCATTTAGTTTATCATATAAAGAAAACCTTTCGCAGATGCAAAAGGTTACGTCATTATACTTTCTTTACTCCAACAGCACTCATTTTTTGCGCGCTGTAAACTTCTTCCCTAACTCATATGCCCTTGCAAGATAATCCTCAAAGGTCTCATCATGTCGCTTCTGCTTACTTTCTGGATCGAACATAGTCCAATTATATTTACTATAATCTTCAACTTGAAGCGTATCCCCACAGATAAACACTTCAGTTGGACCAACAAATTTATCTAAAGTCTCTTTATATTGCCCTAACAAAGAGGCATACTTTGCTCTTCCCATGTATTTTCATTTCTCATATTATAACAAAAGCAATCTATGTCATTTTACAAAACAAATTCTTCCCCCGGTTTTAATATAATAACTCTTTCAGGGTTAACAACATTTTTTACAACATTATCTGGATTACCATTAAAAGGTGTCATGTAAGGTGCATCTACAGTTCCCCAATGAACTAAAATAAGCTTTGAATTTGGATATGTATTTGCTAGCTTATATGCGTTCTTCAAACCAATATGGTACTCATTGTCTGCAAAATCAAACAAGATTACATCTGGTTCATCCATATGTAATTGCTCCTCCATAAGTCTAGAATCCCCCACATACCAGATTTTCTTACCCTGAGTAGTAATATAAAAGCCGAAATATTCTTCCTTTTCCCAAACTCTATAGTTGTACTCCTCAAACTCACTTTGCCAATTGTGGTCTGCTGGAGTAAATCGAACATTAACATCATCAATATTCACTTCATCCCACCAAGTATGACCATAGGCATCCACACCACATTCATCCTTCATTAGAGAAGCTACATAATGGGATGCATGTACCTCTTTTGTAACTGAAGCTACATCTATAAGTGTAGGTCTTGAATAGTGATCATTATCTACATGTGATACAAAATATCCATCTATCTTCTCAATTTCGTCAGTCTCAGCTACCATATCAATTAACAACGGCATATCAAAACCTTTTAACACTGGATCAATCATTATTATTGTCCCAAATGAATTAATCATAGCGCCTCCACCGCCTAACCAATAAATGCCTATGCGATGATTATTTTGAAAATCCTTTTTCGTAAGCTTTACTGTTTCAGCTGCTTGCGCTTGTCCCTTTTCATTTATAAAATAATTTGACATATTACACATCTTCTCCTTATTTCCCTGCTACCCTAAATCAAACCAATAATTTGAAAATCTATCACTAATTATAATACAATATAAATAAAATAAGCACTAGTCATATTTCACCAGTGCCTATCATTTCTATACTGTTTTTTCTTTTATTCTGTCTTTTTTCTCATCATTAATAAAAACAAGACTCCCATAATCACAAATGGAATGAACAATGTCCAGTTACTCACAGAACTTTCCATTCTCCCTTCTGCTTCGCCAAAAAACATTAGTCCTACATTCAAGCTTTCATTATATGTAGTATGACCTATAACTGCTGGCCACACAGAATTTGTTTTCTTAGTAAGCCACATAAGGAAAATCCCCAAACAAATCGGTAATATGCTTCGCTCTACTAAGCCATACAGTAACTCCGAAGAAGTACCAAATCCATTTAAATAAACTGCTATATCACTAGGCACATGCCAAAATCCCCAGATAACACCACCTATAAGACAAGCTCCTAAAGTTCCAAATAAGGCTTCTAATTTGTCATTCATATATCCACGCCAACCAAGTTCTTCTCCAACTCCAATAAGAGAAAATACTGCTGCCTGAGACCCTAACATAAATATTGTTGTAGCAATATCAAGTAAGCTAACTCCCTCTGCAATGATTGGCTTATTATGCACAATTGATACAAAAATTGTCCCACTAAAGGTCACAATAATTGGAACAAAAAATGCCACCAAATACCATCTGAAATGTCCCCTTAAATTCAAATGTAACTTCATATCATTAAAGCCTTCGTTAGTAAGCTTCCTTGCCAATATATTTGCAAATGCAGGTGAGCAGCAAAAAATCATTCCAACGATATAATAAAATGTTCTAGATTCTCCAAATGGCTTCCAAAATACTAAAGGCACCAAAGCAAATGCAAATACAGTTACCAAGTAAATTAAAAGTCTTTTTACTTCCAACTTCTTATTGACCATAGTTCTCTGCCCCCTTTAAGTATAATCTGCAGGATATGCGGTAAGATACATAGTACGCAAATAATACAAGTATATTAGACACCGAAGTAATAAAAGCCATTACCTCATTACTAAATAATTTTTTTATTAGCTCTAAAATATTAATATCATCAAGAACATTAACTATGAAATCAACATTTATAAAAAGCACCACTACAATGGTTATAATAAATATTATATAAGCAATCAAAAAAATCAAGCTTCCCTTTTTCTGGCCAAACCTAATTATAACTGGCAATCCAAATGCATAGAAAAATAAAGACAAAAATGCTAAGGCAACCGCTAATCCACTAATGGAAGTAACGTCATTCATTCCCCTGTCAGCAGCAATATTTATATATAATTCATCGAACAGTCCTATACTCGAGGTCTGTACAGCAATCATTGCAAATAAAACCTCATATTTTACTCTTAAAAATCCCCTATAACCTTCCGATGTAGTTGTAACAAAATATGCCCAAAGTTTACTATCATCTGATACCATTAGATAATCTCCATACGCTAATGTTGGACATATAGCTAAAACCACTCCTATTATTCTGCATAAATCAACATCAATTGACACGTGCCATACATTTTTAAATAAAAATATACAGATGAAGGGTATAATTCCACATACAAAAGGCAAAATCATGAAAACCTTATGTTGCTTCCACTCTTTATAAATCCATCCTGTTATCATGGCAATCTCCTTTCATACAACTTCTTCATAACCATAAAAGAAATCACGGAGCTAGTAAGCAAGGCAATGATTGAAATTACAAAAAACAAATTACTTCCTGTAAAATCAATTGAGCCTTTCACAGATATTTTCTCAATAAAATTAGGTAAAATGAGGACAATAAGAACAATGATTACTTCCGCTTTCTTTCTTTGCTTTTTATCCTTTAGAACCACCTTCAAATAATTTGCTATCATCTCAAACAAAAAGAATATAGCCGCTTCCATATTAAAAATATTTATACAATGCTTCCAAAAACTTATTTCCAAAAAATGACCATAAATCAGTCCATAACCAAGAGTTATTAACTCAAAGCCGAAGACCAAAAGTAGTCTCATAAATATGTATGTAATTGCATTATCCGAACTACTTGCTGGTAATGCTATTGCAAACTTATTCCACCCAGCCTGTATATCTGCTTTCCAAAAGTCTACTAGTGCAAATAAAGTTGCTCCACCAACAAACACCGGGAAAAGCAAATAGTAAAATTTATCTAAAGCCTCGATAAAACCAATTGTATTAGCATTATTCATAACCTGATGTAAATCCCTGATTGTTTCCTCCTGGGCAATATCATTTATTTCAAACAAAAATGGTAAGAAGACAAATACTGCAGTCAGCACATATAAAAATGCAGACAAAATATATTTACCTCTAGCTAATTTCCATAATCTAAACAAGAGTGCTTTGTATTTTTCCATTAAGACCACTCCTTCACATCCTTATGCACATAAAAGAGCATAATATCATCCAAGCTTGCGTTATCAATAACCATGCCTGAATATGAGCGAGTTGCTTTCTCCTTATCATTAACCAATACCTCTGCACCGAAGTTATTAATTCTTATACTGACAATATCCTCACTGTCTATTTCTTTAACCTGCTCCTTGTCACATCGAATAATCCCGTGACATTCAACTATCTCATCCTTATAGCCTGATAAAAGAATTTGTCCCTTATGAATAAAAGTTACCATATCTGCTATCTTCTCAATATCTGAGGTAATGTGTGATGACATCAAAATCGAACTCTCACCATCCTGAAGATATTCCATAAAAAGATGAAGAATTTCATCTCTAACTACAGGATCAAGTCCAGTAGTAGCCTCATCCATAATTAAGAGTTTTGCATGATGAGATAAAGCACATGCAATCTGAAGCTTCATCTTCATACCCTTAGAGAACTCTCCGATTTTCTTTTTTCTTGGCAATTCCAAGCGCTCTAAATAGCTCTCATATATTTCCATATCCCACTCAGGATAAAGTCCTTTAAAAATGCGTCCCATATCAATTGCATTAAAGCTATTATGATAAGGCATCTCGTCGAAAACCACTGCCAAATGCTTCTTGATTTCTTCCTCATCCTCCACGTGATCCATTCCAAGAAGCTTAATCTCTCCTTCATTAATGTTGGTAATGCGAAGTAAGCTATTAATAGTTGTAGATTTACCAGCACCATTTTGACCAATGAAGCCCATTATGCATCCCTTAGGAACTACAAAGCTTACATCCTTAAGGGTAAAGCCATCATATTTTTTTGTAATATTATTTATTTCTATTGCATTTTCATATGCTTCCATAATAATTACCTTGTCCTTTCTGTAAACCTGTTGCTTTCATATCTAGTTTTTTCCAGCATATTACTAACTTTTTCCAGACTTTTATTTCCAGTTTTTTCTAGACTTCTATTTTTAGGTTTACTCGTTCTCATTCACAAGATCTAAAAGCTCATGAAGCTCCTCCATACTGATTCCTGCCTTTCTAGCAGTGTCTCCCGCCTCCGTAAGTAAGGCTTCAATTCTCTTAATCTGTTCCTCCCTATAAATCTCTAGGTTCTGCGCCTTAACAAAAGATCCTCTTCCAGTATAGCTTTCAATAAAGCCATCTCGCTCAAGTTCTTCGTAGGCTCTCTTTGTTGTCATAAAACTAATGCGTAGCTCTGTAGCCAGCACTCTCATAGAAGGAATAGGCTCGCCTTCCTTTAGTTTTCCTTCTAGAATCATAGTCTTAATCTGGTTCGATATCTGGAGATAAATCGGTTCTCCAGAGGAATTACTAATATTAATATTCATAAAGTGTGCACTCCTTATGTTGGTAAGACAATGTTATGTTTGCAACCACAGCAATGTCTAAATTGTATAATCTAGATATATACATTTATAACACTTGAGTTATACATTGTCAATAGCGAAAATATATAAAAGATTTTTCTATTACATAAAAAAACACCAACCTTACGGTTGATGTCTTTTCTCTAAGAAAATGCCTATATAATCATTTATACAGGCTTACCCTCTAGTTGTAATATTTTAACGGAAAACCCACTACAAAACATATGAATTGCTCCATCCTCAAAATCAAGCACTTCATATGCAGGTCTTTGATATTCCTTAGATCTATTTTCAATTGTAAATCCAGATATCCATCCTCTTATATCTAATCCGCTTACAAAGTCTGCGTCCTCAAATCTAAGTAAGAAAATATCCCATCCACCTTCACTAGCCATCTTTATCTCAAAATATGAACGATTGTATTCCTCTTCGTAATGATATTTAGCAAAAGCACTTACGAAAAATAGTTATATTTTTCCCATCCTCTTTGCCGTATATAGCAAAACATATTTCCTCAAAAAACATGCCATAGCCTTCATCAACAATAACCTTACGAAAACATTCTGCAACATCCTCGGGTTTATTATGAAATCCTCCCTAGCTTTATGCCTCTACATACCATTTAGCCTGTGTCTCAAACATTTGCTCATAAATTCCCTTTTTCATCATTAATTCATTATGCGTTCCCTCTTCTTGTATAGTTTTATCTCCAATGACTATAATCCTGTCACAAAACTTACAAGAGGACATTCTATGAGATATATAAATAGTTGTTTTGTTATTAATCAACTCATTAAATCTATTATATATTTCATACTCTGCTACAGGATCTAACGCTGCTGTCGGCTCATCCAAGACAACTATCGGTGCATTACGATATACAGCTCTTGCAATTGCAATCTTTTGTGCCTGTCCGCCAGAAGGTTCAATTCCTTTTTCATCAAATGCCTTATAAAGTAATGTATTGCCCTGATCACTTATTCTATGTACCCAATCAGCAATACCACTTATCTGATATATATGTTCTAAATCACTTCTTTTCTTATCCTGATTTCCCATTTCGATATTTTCATCTATTGTATAACCAAATAGCTTAAAATCTTGGAAAACTACAGCTAAAATCTTCACATATTCTTCATAAGAATAATCATTGATATTTCTTCCACATATTTTGATTTGACCCTCTGTCACATCATATAGCCTACACAAAAGCTTAATCAAAGTTGATTTACCAGCTCCGTTCATTCCCACAATAGATATTTTCTCACCCTTGGATATTTTAAGATTGATATTTTTCAAAACATACTCTTCCTTACCTGGATATTTAAAAGAAACACGATCAAATTCAATACCATCAAAAAAATCTACATTCACCATTTCACCGTCATATGAATCAAAATTTTCAAACTTCATATATCGAATGAAGGCACTCATAAAGTTGCTTTTCATTATTAGCTGTTGCGAATTTGTAATAATTGCTAACAAGCAGTCATTTGTGAAAATTTCCATTGCTGTAATATACATTACAAAATCAGAAACACTTATTTGCCCATTTAGTGCTGCTATTCCCAAATAGCAATATGAAATACCATAACTCAAAGCAGACATTACACTTCCTGGAATTCCCCACTTAAACTGTTTGATTGCACACTCATTATCCATTTTATTTAACGCATCTGCGTTCTCTATTGATTTTCTCTCAATCAAGTTACTTCCATCATATAAACGTAATTCTTTTGCATATTCTTTACTTGTTATTCTTGTATATATGTACGAATAAAATTTATTAATTGAAGGTGTCTTTTCAAAAACCTCCTGGGATGCACCATTTATTTTTGAAGTACAAAAAGAATTCACGGAAACAGCCAAAACTGATAAAAGTAATAGAATTGGCGATATATTCAACACAATATAGATTACTCCCACGATGACAAATATACTTTTTCCAATTTTAACTACACAATCTGACATTCCCTTTATTCCGCCTGAATACCAAGACATACCTGTCTCAGCCTTCTGCTTTGCTGATAATACTTCTTCGTTTTCAGTAGCTTCAAATATCATCTTCATAGATTTTTCAGACATCATTAGTTCGAATTTTTTGGCTAATTGATCCTCCCTGATTTCTCGCATTTCCTGTAACAGTAAAATTGTAAAGGTAGCTAAAAAATTACCAAATATAATAATCAAAATATATATCAAAATTCTTTTTTTGTTTTGACTGTTCATCAGTTCATCAATAATATACTTTGGTATTATGATATTGATAAATGGTGTGACTGCAGATACAAAAATATTCAAAGCCACAATAAGCCCATATACTTTATCCTCTTTTGCAACTAGCTTATAGAAATATATATCAGCAGTAATACCAATTGCCCTGTTCCCAAAACTTTCAGGTAACAAGATAGAATCCATTTTTTACAAAAACATTAAGTTTTTCTCCGCATCTATACATAGATTGATCAGGTTTGCATAAAAGTGTGAGCCGGAACGTATTTTTGTCCGGCTCACAGGTTACATATAATTCTATTTTTCCCAAACTTCTTCTGCAATCTCTTTTACTAACTTAAGCTTAGCCCACTGCTCTTCCTCA
>JAQYAV010000010.1 GCA_029338675.1 Lachnospiraceae bacterium | reverse complement strand
TCTTTATTGTAATTTCAGCTGTAATTGCTGTAGTTCAGTATAAGAGTACAGTTACATTTATTGCACAGCTTATGGGTATTTCTTGGGGAGCTTTAGCAGGAGCTTTCTTAGCACCATTTATTTATAGCTTATATTGGAAGGGTGTTACAAAGGCAGCAGTATTTGTGAACTTTATTTTCGGATGCGGAATTATGACTGCTAATATGCTTTGCAGAGCATCTTTCCCAACACTTTTACAGTCACCAATTAACTGTGGTGCATTTGCAATGCTTGCAGGCTTAGTAATTGTTCCATTAGTAAGTCTTGTTACTCCTAAGTTAAAGATTGAAGGTCTTGATTATATGTTTGTAACAGCAGAAGATGAAAGTCATCTTGAAGAGGAAATAAAATAATTAGCAAAATTTAGTAATATTAGAGAAATATTTCTTCCAAAAAGGACTCTATTCATTTATAATGTACGGATAGGGTTCTTTTTTAATTGAAATGAAATATGCCTATATTAATATATGTTTTAGGAGGATAAAAATGAGTAAGAAACAGATTATGCTTGGTAATCAGGCAATTGCACGTGGAGCATATGAAGCAGGTGTTAAGGTTTCAGCTGCTTACCCAGGTACACCTAGTACTGAGATAAGTGAGAATATCGTTAAATATAACGAAGTGTATGCAGAATGGTCTCCAAATGAGAAGGTAGCTATGGAGGTTGCATCAGGAGCATCTATTTCAGGTGTTCGTTCACTTGTATCTATGAAGCATGTTGGTGTAAATGTTGCTGCAGACCCACTTTTTACTCTTTCATATATTGGTGTTAATGGTGGTCTTGTAATTGTTGCTGCAGATGATCCAGGAATCTACAGCTCACAGAATGAGCAGGATAGCCGTATGGTTGCTAGAACTGCAATGATTCCTGTTATTGAACCATCGGATAGTGAAGAAGCAAGAGTATTTACTAAGCTTGCTTATGAGATAAGTGAAAAATATGATACTCCAGTAATGTTAAGAACTACAACAAGATTATCTCATTCACAGGGAGTTGTTAATCTTGAGGACAGATTTGAGCCAGAAGACAAGCCTTACGAAAGAAATATGCGTAAGAACGTTATGATGCCAGCTTGTGCAATTGAGAGACATAAGTTTGTAGAAGAGCGATTGAAGAGACTTGCTGAGGATTCCTGCTCAATGAAAGAGCTAAATAAAATGGAGATAAATGATACTAGCATTGGTGTTATTTCAAGTGGTATTCCTTATCAGTATGTTAAGGAAGTACTTCCTAATGCATCAGTACTTAAGCTTGGAATTGTTAATCCACTTCCAAGAAAGCTCATTGAGGAGTTTGCTTCAAAGGTTGATAAGCTTTATATTGTTGAAGAGCTTGAGCCAGTAATTGAGGAGCAGGTTAAGTCTTGGGGAATCAAGGCTATTGGTAAGGAGATATTTACAGTTCAGGGCGAGTATAGTGCTAATATGCTTAGAAAGGCTATTCTTGGTCAGAACTTAGATTTAGAGGAGGCAAAGCAGGTTCCTAACAGACCACCAATTCTTTGCCCAGGATGTCCACATAGAAGTGTATTTTCAGTGCTTAATAAGCTTAAGATACATGCTTCAGGAGATATTGGATGTTACACACTTGGGGCTGTAGCACCACTTAATGTTGTGGATACTACTCTTTGTATGGGTGCAAGTATTTCAGTTCTTCATGGTATGGAGAAGGCTAAAGGAAGAGATTTCATTAAGAACTGGGTAGCTGTAATTGGAGATTCAACATTCCTTCATACAGGTGTTAACTCACTCATGAATATGGTTTACAACAAGGCTACTGGAACAGTTATTATTCTTGACAACTCTACAACAGGTATGACAGGTCATCAGGAGCATGCAGCTACAGGTAAGACACTTAAGGGTGAACCTACATATCCAATCAACATTTTCAATTTATGTAAGGCAATGGGAATTGAAAATGTATACGAAATAGATGCATTTGACATAAAGGGACTTGAGGAATTAATTAAAACAGAGGTTGCTAGAGAAGCAGTTTCAGTTATTATCGCCAAGGCACCTTGTGCACTTCTTAAGTCATTTGTTCCAAAGGGAAAATGTATTGTAGATGATGAGAAGTGTAAGAAGTGTGGAGCATGTCTTGCACCTGGATGTCCGGCAATTACTAAGAAGGATGGACATATTATTATAGATGAAACAATGTGTAATGGATGTGAGCTTTGTAGCAAGAGATGTCCATTTGATGCAATATCTCTTAAGAAAGCAGGTGAATAAAATGGCAGATAAAAAAACAGTTAATATTATGATAGTTGGTGTTGGCGGACAGGGAACACTTGTTGCCAGTAGAATTTTAGGAAATATAACTACTTCATGTGGCTACGACGTTAAGATTTCAGAGGTTCATGGAATGTCACAAAGAGGTGGTAGTGTTGTAACATATGTAAGATATGGTGAAAAAGTTGCAGAGCCAATTGTTGAAGAAGGTCAGGCAGATGTTCTTATTGCATTTGAGAGACTAGAGGCTCTTAGATATGCTCACTTCCTCAAGAAGGATGGAACATTGATTATTAATGATCAGAGAATTGATCCTATGACAGTTGTAACAGGTGCAGCAGAATATCCAGAGAATATTATCGAAGAGTTATCTGCAAAATACAACGTACTTGCTGTTGATGCTATGTCAGAGGCTACTAAGCTCGGTAACTCAAGAGTATTTAATACAGTAGTGCTTGGACTTGCAGCTAAGAAGATGGAGTTCGATAAAGATGTTTGGGTTGAAACAATCAAGAATATTGTTCCGCCTAAGACAATTGATATCAACTTAAAGGCCTTCGAGGTAGGTTACAATATGTAACATATTATGAAATATACATAAGGGGGAATAAAGCTTTGCCAATTACACAATATTTGGAGCGTAATGCTAAAGAATATGGCGATGAAGTATGTTTGGTTGAGATTAATCCAGATATACAAGAGAGAAGAAGAGTTACATGGAGAGATTATGAGTTGATTGAGCCTAATCCAACATGCGACTACAGAAGAGAGATAACTTGGCACGTATTTGATGAGAAAGCAAATAGATTCGCTAACTTGCTTCTTTCAAGAGGTATCAAGAAGGGCGATAAGGTTGGTATTTTACTTATGAATTGTCTTGAGTGGCTTCCAATTTATTTTGGAATCCTTAAGACAGGTGCATTAGCAGTACCACTTAACTTTAGATATGATGCAGAGGAGATAAAGTACTGCTTGAAATTAGCAGATGTTGACGTACTTGTATTTGGCCCTGAATTTATCGGAAGAATAGAAGGAATTGCAGATGAGATAGAGAAGAATAGATTATTGTTCTATGTTGGTGATAATTGCCCTTCATTTGCTGAGAACTATGATAGACTTGCAACAAATTGTTCAAGTAAGAAGCCAGATATAGAGATTACAGATGATGACGATGCAGCAATTTATTTTTCATCAGGAACTACTGGATTTCCTAAGGCAATTTTACATGCGCATCGTGCACTTATGCATGCAGCAGCAGTTGAGCAAAACCATCATGGACAGACACATGATGATGTGTTCCTTTGTATTCCACCGTTGTATCATACTGGTGCAAAAATGCATTGGTTTGGTAGCCTTATTTCAGGTGGAAAGGCAATTTTATTAAAAGGTGTTAGTCCTAAGACAATATTCGATACAGTATCTAACGAAAAATGTACAATTGTATGGTTGTTAGTACCATGGGCGCAGGATATTTTATTAGCAATTGAAAA
The DNA here is from genome assembly GCA_029338675.1 of Lachnospiraceae bacterium. Lineage (GTDB taxonomy): Bacteria > Bacillota > Clostridia > Lachnospirales > Lachnospiraceae > Coprococcus_C. The sequence continues at coordinate 71,245 of JAQYAV010000010.1, read as the reverse complement.
AGGTGATATTAAGCTTGAGGATTACTCTTTAGCACAGTGGAGACTTATGCATATCGGTGCGCAGCCAGTTCCACAGAGCTTAATTAAGAAATGGAAGGAATTATTCCCTCATCATTCATATGATACAAACTATGGACTTAGTGAGTCAATTGGACCAGGTTGTGTTCATCTTGGTATGGAAAACATTGATAAGGTTGGAGCAATTGGTATTCCTGGATATGGCTGGGAAGTTAAGATTGTTGATGAGAATGAAAATGAGGTTGTTAAAGGTGAAGTCGGAGAGCTTGCCGTTAAGGGACCTGGTGTAATGAAGTGCTACTATAAGGATAAAAAAGCTACAAAAGAAGTCCTTAAGGGCGATTGGTTGTTTACTGGTGATATGGCTATGCAGGATGAAGATGGCTTTATCTTCTTAGTAGACCGTAAGAAAGATGTAATCATTAGTGGTGGTGAAAATATTTACCCAGTTCAAATTGAGAACTTCTTAAGTAAGCATCAGAGCATCAAGGATGTTGCTGTAATTGGTATTGCAGATGCAAGACTTGGTGAAATATCAGCAGCTATTATTGAGCTTAAGCCAGGTAAGGTAGTAACTGAGGAGGATATAAATGAATTCTGTAAGGAGCTTCCAAGATATAAGAGACCACGTAAGATAATCTTTGCGGATATTCCTAGAAATCCAACAGGAAAGATTGAGAAACCAAAGCTTCGTCAAATGTATAACAGTGAGAGCTTGGTTGCAGCACAGAATAAATCATAAATTGTAAAAAATAATCTTGTTTAAGGTTTAACCTTGAATAAGATTATTTTTTTGTATATTGTATTACCAATGATGTGATATTATATACAAAGTGAGAAATTCGTATTATCTTCTGGCAAAGAAAAAATAAACAATAAAATAAACAATAAAAATTAAAAGCACCTAAAATTATTTCAAAAATATACTCTAGGAGAACAACCATGGTAAAAATATTATTTTCAACAGTAATGATTATGCTTGTATATATGTGTATTGGATTTATAATGTGCAAGGCAAAAAAGGTAAAGGTTTCTCATGCCAAAAGCATGTCGGCTATATTACTTTATATATTAGGTCCAGCTATGATAATTAATTCATTTATTCAACTAGAATACTCAGGTGATAACTTAATTAAGATAGCAAAATATTTCGCAGTATCATTAACTATTCAGTTAATTGCTTTTGGGATAATTTACATAATATTACACAAAAAATATGAAGATTCAAAATATAGAATTTTGTCTGTTGGAGCAGTTCTTGGCAACGTTGGATATCTTGGAATGCCAATTATTGCAAGTATATTTCCAAATGAATCAATTGTGCTTTGCTATAGTTCTATTAATGTAATGTCAATGAATCTTATTGTATTTACAATTGGAACCTTTCTTATTACTAACGATAAGCAATTCATATCTGTTAAGAGTGCAATATTTAATCCAACAACAATTTCTATATTAATTTCATTGCCGTTGTTTATATTTAATGTATCATTTCCGGATATAATTATGGAATCAATTAGCCTGTTAGCTAAAATGGTAACTCCATTTTGCATGTTTGTATTAGGAATGAGACTGGCAGAAGCAGAATTCAAGAAGATATTTACAAGACCATTTGTATACGTTACTTGTTTGCTTAAATTAGTTATATTTCCTGTGTTAGCATTTGTGCTTGTGACATGGTTGCCTTTTATTGATAATATAACTAAGACAAGTGTTGTTGTACTTGCAATGGTGCCATCAGGTGCAATTATAGAATCTCTGGCTGAGTTACATGAATGTGAGCAGGAATTTGCTGCAAATGTTGTGCTTGTAACTACAATTTTAAGCGTGTTAACAATACCAGTAATGTATATTTTGCTTGGATAAGTACTTTCTAAGGAGGTGTTTTTCATTAAAAAAAGGTTTAAAATTAAGACAATTATTGTGGCTATTTTATTTGTGCTTATTGTTATTATCTTCTATGACAATAAGCATCTTCAAATAACTCATTATACTTATATTTCTGACAAAATAACATCTGATTTAGAAGGTCTTAGAATCGTGCAGATATCTGATTTGCACAATACAGCTTTTGGCAAAGATAATAAGCGACTTATCCAAAAAATTACAGAACTAAAACCTGATATAATTGTTATTACAGGAGACATAATTGATTCAAATCATACTAAACTAGATCGTGCAATAGACTTTGGTAAGAAGGTTGCTGACATTTGTCCGGTTTATTATGTGACAGGAAATCATGAATACTGGATAAGTGATTATGATAGAAAAGAGCTTATAGAAGGTCTTACTAAGGCAGGGGTAAAGGTAATAAATAATGAGCAGGTTTCTATCTCAATAGGAAAAACTAGCTTTTCCTTAATTGGATTAGATGATAGAAACTTAAATGATGCAACACTCTTTAATATAGTAGATGATAATAAAGAAACATTTTCTATATTGCTTGCCCATGAGCCCCAGTATTTGGCAGAATATGCATTGGCAAATGTAGATTTAGTGTTATCAGGACATGCACATGGGGGACAATTTAGAATACCATTTGTGGGTGGCGTTGTCGCACCTGATCAAGGCTTTTTTCCGCAATACACAGAAGGTGAACATACAAAAGGAAACACTAAGATGATAATAAGCAGGGGACTTGGAAATAGTGTTATACCAGTACGAATATTAAACAGACCGGAAATTGTATGTGTTGATTTATGCAAAGAATAAGCTGAATAAATCTTTGTTGTAGAATTATTTTTAATTTAAATATATAATAGTAGTCGTTTATTTTTATTTGAAAATGAAGGGGAAAGAGATAATATGGATGAATTAGAAAAGGTAAGAGCACGTTTTGCAGATGATAAATTTGCAACAGAAAATGGTGCTAAAATTGAGCAGATAGATAATTGCTATGCAAAATGTAGTATGGAGCTTGAGGCAAAGCATAAAAACGCCATAGGAATTGTAATGGGTGGTGCAATATTTACTTTAGCTGATTTTACATTTGCTGTAGCTTCAAATTGGAACAAGAAACCAACTGTTACTCTTTCTTCGCAGATTAGCTATATAGGTAAGGCAAAGGGAAATAAGCTTATTGCTGAAGCAAATTGTGTTAAAGAGGGACGTACAACATGCTACTACATTGTAGAAGTAAACGATGAACTTGGCAATCAAGTAGCAAATGTTACAGTAAATGGTTTTATTTCATCATAAAGAAAAGAATAAAACAAGCAATTATGTAGCAAGTGCTACAGTAAATGGTTTTATAGCATCATAGAACAAAACAGATATAGGAGTATTTTGCTTTAATGAATATTTTAACAGTTGATTCACTTACAAAAGCATATGGAGAAAGAAAGGTTTTTGATAATGCTTCATTTTTCCTTCAGGAAGGAGAAAAAGCAGGTATCATAGGAATAAATGGAACTGGAAAATCTACATTGCTAAAGATAATTGCAGGCATTGAAAGTCCAGATTCTGGTTCAGTTATTGTTGCTAATAATTACACAATGAAATATCTTCCTCAAACACCTTATTTTGAACCAGGAATAACAGTGCTTGAGGCAGTGGTAAAGGACAACAGAACTGAAGAAAATCAATGGACAATTGAAAGCGATGCTAAGGCTATGCTTGATAGACTTGGGGTAAATAATTATGATGAAATATGTGATCATTTATCTGGAGGTCAAAGAAAAAGATTATCACTTGTATCAGCACTTTTAGCAAATGCAGATATTCTTTTATTAGATGAGCCAACAAACCATTTGGATGTCGAAATGTCTAGCTGGCTTGAGGATCAGCTAAGAAACTATAGGGGCTCAATAATAATGATTACCCATGATAGATATTTTCTTGATAGTGTTGCTAATAGGATAATTGAGATTGATAAGGGAAGTATTTATTCATATCAGGAAAACTATTCGGGATTTTTGGAGAAAAAGGCACTTAGAGAGGATATTGCTGACGCTTCAGAGCGAAAGAGACAGTCTATTTTACGAGTAGAGCTTGAATGGGTAAAACGAGGTGCAAGAGCAAGAACTACAAAGCAAAAGGCAAGATTAGAACGCTATGAAGAAATGAAAAATGAAGCTGCACCTGTAAAGGATCAAAGAGTTGAAATGGGTTCAGTTTCTTCAAGACTTGGAAGAACAACAATTGTACTAGAAAACATATCAAAAACATACGACGGTAAGACTTTATTCAAGAATTTTACATATAGCTTTGGCAAGAATGACAGACTTGGAATAGTTGGTAAAAATGGATGTGGAAAGAGTACACTTCTTAAAATAATGATGGGAGAGCTTCTTCCAGATGAGGGTAGCGTCTTGATTGGACCAACTGTTAAGATTGGTTACTTTGAACAGGAAATAAAGAATATGGATCCTGAACAAAGAGTAATTGATTATATTAGAGATGAGGCAGAATTTGTAGAAACTGAAGATGGAAAGATTTCAGCAGCAAGACTATTAGAAAGATTTTTGTTTAAGGGTGAAGACCAGTATGGTTTAATTGGCAAGCTTTCTGGTGGAGAAAAGAGAAGATTGTTTCTTTGCAGAGTGCTTATGTCAGCACCAAATGTTCTTGTTTTAGATGAGCCTACAAATGACCTTGATATTACAACACTTACTGTACTTGAGGATTATCTTGATATATTTTCGGGTATTGTAATTGCTGTATCCCATGACAGATATTTCCTTGATAGAGTAGTAAGAAGAATATTTGCCTTTGATGGCTCAACTAAGCTTATGCAGAGTGAGGGTGGATATACAGATTACGAAAATAGAATAAAGGCAAAAGAACTGTTAGAAAAAGAAAGTAACCAGAATAACCATTCTATGGAAGAAACAAAATCTAAAACTGGAAAGGTTAGGCTAGGAGAGAAAAAACTTAAATTTACTTATGCAGAACAAAAGGAATACGATACAATAGAGGCAGATATTTCTAAGCTGGAAGAAAGAATCGAAGAAATTGATAAAGAAATGCTTAATTGTACAAGTGATTTTGTTGCTTTACAGAAGTTGACAGATGAAAAGGAAGAGTTAAATAATATATTGGCTGAAAAGATGGATAGGTGGATGTATCTTGAAGATTTGGCGGCAAGAATAGAAGAACAGAATAAAAAGTAATAATTGTATTAGAAATAAATATTAAAAAACAAAAAATAATTATATTGGAGCTAAATATTAAAAAACAAAAAATAATTATATTGGAGCTAAATATTAAAAACAAAAAATAATTATATTAGAACTAATAGATTGTGATAGGAAAAAATAACCAACTGTTGAAAGTAACATATTAAAATTAATAGTTAAAATTCAACAGTTGGTTATTTTACATTAATGGATACTCGTTAGTCGAATAATGAATAGCAAAATCATCAGTTAAATCGCTGATAATTTTAACAACACGTTCAAGATTAATTGGACCATACTGTTGGTAAGCATGGTAGCAACCTTGTACTAAAAATGTGATATATATGTTTGTCTTAAGGTCTGCACGAAGTTCTGGTCTTTGCTTGTAAACTGCTGCCTTTAATTCACGTTCAATACCATTAGTAAATACACTATTTCTTGAACCAGAGAAAACAGTGCGAATAAGCTGACGCTTTTCTAAGCAACGATTAAAGATATCAACTGTAACAGGCTTAATATTCTCAACAAAGTTATCTGGATAATTAATGTCTTGCATAATCTCATCAATTAATCTGGCTTCAATATGTTCAGATAAATCAAAAATATCCTGATAATGAAGGTAGAAAGTCTGCTTGCTGATTAATGCACGATCTGTCAATTCTTTTACACTAATTTTCTCTAAAGGCTTTTCGGCTCTAAGTTCCATAAATGCATTATAAATGCTAATTTCGGTTTTCTTAACTCTTAAATCCATGATGACCTCCTTTCGTACTCAATAAATTAATAGAATTGCAAAAATTCTATAATTATTTTATGGAGTTTTGAATCAGTAAAGAAATTTACAACTTTAAATAATTATAATATATATTATGTCATATTGCTATGGATTTTAGTAAAAAACGGGGCTTGCTTTGGTAGAAAAAATCATATAATTTTGTGATTTTTTACCATAGACATTTATATTTTAGGGGTTACTCAAAAAAAATATATATGTTATTATTTTGTTGTAAATGATGATGGTTTATACCGTGTATATGAGGTGGTTTATGATTTATACAGATATGACTAAAAAAGCAATGAGAATAAGCTATGAAGCACATCATGGAACTTATGATAAAGGTGGTGTACCTTATGTATTTCATCCTATTCATGTTGCAGAAATGATGCAGGATGAATATTCGACAACGGTAGCTCTTTTACATGATGTGGTTGAGGATACAGATTATACTTTAGATAAGCTTATTGAAGATGGCTTTCCAGATGAAATAGTAGAGGCTGTTGATGCAATAACTAGAAGAAGTGGGGAAGACTATTTTGTATATATTGACAGGGTAAAGGCGAATGCTTTAGCCACTACAGTTAAGATTGCGGATTTAGAACATAATACAGATGATAGCAGATTGGCTATTTTAAGTGATGCCAATATTAAAAAGCAACGCTACGAGAAAGCAAAAAGGGTACTTAAGAATGACTAAAAAGCAACTGACAAAAGAAGTAATTGAAAGACTTAAAAATGAATATCCAGATGCAACCTGTACGCTAGAATATGATCAAGCATGGAAACTTTTAGTAGAGGTTAGATTAGCTGCGCAATGTACGGATGCAAGAGTTAATGAAGTAGTTAAGAATTTGTATGCAAAGTTTCCAACAGTTGAAGCTTTGGCAAATGCAACAGTAGAGGATATACTTGCCATAGTTAAACCATGTGGTTTAGGAAATAGTAAAGCAAGGGATATTAGTGCCTGTATGAAAATATTACATGAACAGTATAATGACAATGTTCCTGAAACCTTTGAAGAGCTGCTTAAATTACCTGGTGTAGGAAGAAAAAGTGCAAACCTTATTATGGGAGATGTATTCGGTAAGCCAGCCATAGTAACAGATACTCATTGTATAAGAATAACTAATCGTATTGGTATTGTTTCGGGAGTAAAAGAGCCTAAAAAAGTGGAGATGGAACTATGGAAATTAGTTCCTCCAGAAGAAGGCAGCAGCCTTTGCCACCGCCTTGTTTATCATGGAAGAGCAGTGTGTACAGCAAGAACGAAACCTTACTGCGATAAATGCTGCTTAAACGATATCTGCAAAAAGAAGATATAGTTTAGCAGAGTAATTAAGTACATTTCTATTATTATAATCAAAAAGAATATATTGTGCATGACCATCAGTGTCAATGTACCTTTCTATATGGTCCTGATTTGACAGATGATATTTTCGCTTTAAATCTGAAATTACAGCTTTGTAATAAGCTTGATCCTCTGAAAAATCAGGACGAGTTTTTATATTTTCACGTTCGTATATATCTAACGAAAGAATTCCTTCAAAAGATAAAACTATATTAATTTCATCATTTCTGTATGTAGCTTTTGTATTAGCATCTATTTCAGTAATGTCATAAGTAGTATTTTTGTTTGCAATTTTTACATCATTACTGTAAGCAGCATTTTTGCTGGTGTTTTCATCAGGCAACATGCATTGATTTACTAAAAGGCTTATGTTATAAGTATTTTCCCTATCACTATGCTTCATACATAGGATTTCCTTATAAAAATCAAGTAAAAGATTATAGCGTGAGATTCTAGAATGCTTTTTAGTAGCATCAAAGCGACTTGCGTAGAAATTACCAAGCGCCTCGTATAATTCGTAAGGAGTATCAAAATATTTTTCAAGAACTCCTATTGAATGCTCAAATTGATGAGAGTTATAGTATATTTCCAGAACTGCTTCAACACGTTTAAGAGCAAGAATATCGTCAAAGGAAATCCATTTCGAGGAAAGAATTTCGTATGGTGGATAGCTTCTGTATTTGATGCCATATTCTTCAATATGCTCCTTCATATATGAGCCAGATAAAACCTTAAGAAACCCTAGCTGAAGCTGATTTGGGGCTAAGGAATAAACATCATTAAAGGAGTTCTTGAAGGAAGCTAAATCCTCATATGGAAGCCCAGCTATTAAATCAAGGTGTTGATGTGTATTGTTAAAGCTATTTACTGAATTAATATTTGAATATAGCTTCTCAAAATTACATCGTCGATTTATTTCCTTTAAGGTTTTATCATTTGTAGTCTGGACGCCTATTTCTAGCTGAATTAATCCAGGTCTGAAGGATTTAATTAATTCAAGCTGCTCCTCGTTAAGAAGATCCGCTGCGATCTCGAAATGAAAGTTGGTAATTCCATTATCATTTTCTTTAATAAAGCGCCATATGTCTGTTGCTCTTTGAAGGTTACAGTTAAAGGTTCTATCAATAAATTTAACCTGAGGAACCTTGTTATCTAAGAAATGCTTAAGCTCCTTTTTTACTTTATCCAGACTTCTGAAACGAATACATTTATCAATCGAACTTAAACAATAGCTGCATGAAAAAGGGCAACCACGACTACTTTCATAATAAATAATTCTATTTTCTAAATCCTTTACACTTGTGTTTTGATAAATAAATGGAACAGTATCAAAATTAAAGTCAGTACAAGGAGGATTTTCTATATAGTCACCATTAGAATTAATAAATGCAATGCCAGGAATATCTTCGCTAGAAGAGGTAATAAGCTTAGTGAGAGTTTCTTCGCCTTCTCCGATTAAAACCATATCTACTATATTATTTTGCTCAGTAATGTAGTCCTTTGCCCTATATGAAACCTCTGGGCCGCCACACCAGATTTTAACCTTTGGAAGAACCTTTTTTAGCTGACTAATCAGCATATTAACATATGTAATATTCCAGATATAGCAGGAAAATGCAATGACATCAGGAGCATTTTCGTATATGTCTGTAAGGATATCGTCGATTTGATTATTAATAGTGTATTCGCACACCTTAAGCTCATAATCTACATTCTCTGGAATATTGGCAATTGCGTATTCCTTAAGGCTGTAAACAGCTGGATTAGAATGTATGTATTTGGCATTTATGGCCACTAATAAATATTTCATGTAAAACCTCGCAAATTTAATGGATATTATTAATTAAAAAATGCAATAATAAATTGCGTTTCATTGATAAAATATCATAGTTTAGATATAATAAACATTATATCACGTTTATTGATTTTTGAAAGGTAATGTAAAGAGCTATATGAAAGTGAGACTAGGAGCAAAGCAACATAATATTGATAACTTTATAGATAAGGTTCAAACTAAGTATCATTTCGATAAGAAGGATTCCATAGACCTTAAGCGAATATACATGGAGATGCTTAAACTTATTGATGCGAAAGCCATATATAAGATTAATCAAAGGGTTACAGGAATTAAAGAAATTGATGATAACCAGGCGGCAGTTGTTGCAATAACCCTTGGGAATGAAATTGACAGATTGCAGGAAAAATATACAGAAGAACAACAGATAACTGAAGCCTACATGGTGGATTGCATAGGTGATGAACTGCTTCTTTCTATGTATAAAGAATTTAACGAAGTGTATGCTAGATATCACCGGCGATATGTGCGCAAATATGTTTTTATTGGAAATGAAATATCCTTAGAGAAAATCCCCCAAATACTAGAAGATTTGTTTGAAGAAAAGAATAACAAAATAGCACTAGATAAAGAAGCAGATAAACAAAGAGATAAATCAAATGCTGATGATAATTTAACAGCCCTTGGTAAAAGGGAGATAAAAGCTAATGAATATGGTGTTTTGACACCACAAAAAAGCGTGTTATTTTATGCCGTTTTATCTGAAAATCCTGAAGAAAAATGTGAGGGGATTTGTCTTAATTGTGGGAACGTTACATGTGAAAATCGAATAGAAGCAGAAGTAACTAAAAAGCCTACTGTAGACATAAGCAGTTTTAATGGGCTGAATTATGGTTTTCAAAGGATTTTTTGCTCTAACAAATAACCGTTTTCTGTTTACTTTGATGCTGTGACGTGATATTATTACTAACATAATTTTATTGTCATAATAGCGTTTTTGCACTTTTTTAGGAGATATATATTACGATGAATATATTACAGACTAAGCCGTCTATAGATGGATATAGAATGCCAGCTGAATATGAGAAACATCAGGGCTGTATTATGATATGGCCAGAGAGAGCAGACTCTTGGCAATATGGTGCTGTGGCGGCACGTAATGCATTTACTAACGTAGCAACAGCTATAGCTAAGTCAGAGAAGGTTACTGTATGTACCAGCTTTGAGGGATATGATACAGCAAGAAAGATGCTTCCACCAGAGATTAGAGTGGTTGAGATGTCGTCTGATGATTCGTGGGCAAGAGATGTTATGCCAACCTTTGTTGTAAATGACAAGGGAGGTATAAGAGGAATAGACTGGGGCTTTAATGCCTGGGGCGGACTAGTTGATGGTTTGTATTTTCCTTGGGATAAGGATAATAAGATGGCTCGAAAGTTCTGTGATTTGTTAGAGGTTGATGTCTACAATAATAGACATTTTATAATGGAAGGTGGTGCTATCCATGTTGATGGAAAGGGCACTGCAATGGTTACTGAAAGCTGTCTTTTGAGTGCTGGGCGTAATTCTCACATGTCAAAGGAAGAGATAGAAGAAGTATTAAAGGAATATTTGAATGTTTCTAAGGTGATTTGGTTACCTTGTGGAATATACGAGGATGAGACCAATGAGCATATTGATAATATATGTGCATTTGTTGAGCCAGGGCATGTTGTATTAGCTTGGACAGATGATGAAACAGACCCTCAATATGAGATGTCTAAAAGCTGTCTTGAGGCATTAGATAAAGAAACTGATGCTATGGGAAATAAGCTTAAAGTTACGAAGCTTCCAATTCCTAGTCCACAGTATGTTACTGAAGAGGAATGTCAGGGACTTATTGATTTTGACGGCGAGCCAACAAGAATTGAAGGGTATAGACTAGCCGCATCCTATGTTAACTTTTATATATCTAATGGGGCAATAGTTATGCCTGCATTTAATGATCCAATGGACCACGTTGCAGCAGATATACTTAGGGGAATTTTTACTACTAGAGAGATTATTCAGATTGATGCAAGAGATATACTTATTGGCGGTGGTAATATTCATTGCATTACACAGCAAATTCCTCTTGCGGCAAAGAGGTAGAATATACAAGAAAAGACCATAAAGGAGTATGCCAATGGATAACGTAAAGGTGGCTGCAATTCAGATGCAGTGTAGCAAAAATATTACTGAGAATATTGATAAGGCAGAAGCTATGGTAAGAGAGGCGGCAGCAAATGGTGCTAACATAATTCTTTTGCCAGAATTATTTGAAAATGTATATTTCTGTCAGGAACGACAGTATGAATATTACGAATTAGCTAAAACGTTAGAGGATAATGATGCGGTTAAGAGATTTGTTAAGGTAGCGAAGGAATTAGAAGTTGTGTTGCCTGTAAGCTTTTATGAAAGGGACAAAAATGTACTATATAATTCCGTTGCTATGATAGATGCGGATGGTACTATAATGGGAGTTTACAGAAAAACTCATATTCCAGACGATCATTTTTACCAAGAGAAATTTTACTTTACACCTGGCAACACAGGTTTTAAGGTATGGAATACAAGATATGGAAACATCGGTGTAGGAATATGTTGGGATCAATGGTTTCCGGAAACTGCAAGATGTATGGCTGTTATGGGAGCAGAGATATTGCTTTATCCAACAGCAATAGGTGAGGAACCTATATTAGAATGTGATAGTATGGGACATTGGCAAAGAGCTATGCAGGGACATAGCGCAGCTAATTTAGTTCCAGTTGTTGCAGCAAACAGAATTGGATTAGAAAAGATTTCACCATGTAATGAAAATAATAACCAGGAATCTTCGCTTAGATTCTATGGCTCTTCATTTATTACGGATAATACTGGTGCAATACTTGAACAGGCTGGGCGAGACAAGGAAGAGATTATTTATTCGAGCTTTGACTTTGAACAGATGAGCAAGGACAGACTTGCATGGGGTATTTTTAGAGACAGAAGACCGGACTGTTATGGTACAATAACAGAATAATTATGTGAGGAGAAAAGAGTATAATTGGATAATCAGGTTAAATTAAGCCAGGATTCGCTTCCAATTTTCGAAGCACTGGAAAAACAGGCATTGGATAGATTGGTACATTTTGATGTGCCAGGTCATAAGGGTGGAAGAGGCAATAAAGACCTCAAAAAATATTTAGGTGAAACTTGCGTTAAATTAGATGTTAATTCAATGAAACCATTGGATAATTTGTGTCACCCATCATCAGTTATCAAGGACGCTCAGGATTTAACAGCAGAGCTTTTTGGCGCTGATGAAGCTTTTTTTATAGCGAATGGTACAACGGCAGCAGTGCAGGCTATGATTATGGCAAGCTGTAAGGCTGGCGATAAGATTATTATGCCTAGAAATGTGCATAGATCAGCAATAAATGCTTTAGTTATTAATGGAGCAGTTCCCGTTTATGTTAATCCAGGAACAGACAAGAAGCTTGGTATACCTCTTGGAATGGCCTTTGAGGACGTAAAAAAGGCAATAGAGGAGAATCCTGATGCAAAGGCAGTTATGGTAAATAACCCTACATATTACGGAATATGCTCCGATATAAAGGCTATTGTCGAAGAGGCGCATAAGCATGGAATGCTTGTGCTTGCAGATGAAGCACATGGAACGCATTTTTATTTTGGAGAGGGCCTTCCTATATCTGCTATGGCAGCAGGGGCGGATATGTCATCTGTTAGTATGCACAAAACAGGTGGTTCTTTGACACAGAGTTCAATTCTTCTTACACGAAACACTGTAAATCCTGATTATGTAAGACAGATTATTAACCTTACACAGACAACAAGCGCTTCGTATTTATTACTTTCTTCTTTGGATATTGCAAGAAGAAACCTTTATCGAAATGGTAAGGAAATATATGCTAAAGCAAAGGAATTAGCCTGCTATGCCAGAGAGGAAATTAATCAGATAGGTGGGTACTATGCTTTTGGCGAAGAGCTTATTAATGGTAATGATATATATGATTTTGATCCAATAAAGCTTTCTGTTTATACAAGAGATACAGGACTTGCTGGAATTGAGGTATATGATTATTTAAGAGATGAATATGGTATTCAGATAGAATTCGGTGATATTGGTAATATACTTGCAATAGTATCAGGAGGAGAGAGAAGAATCGAGATTGAGAGACTTCTTGCTGCACTTACAGAGATTAAGAGAAATCATGAGCAAAGTACGAAGGGTATGTTTGATCATGAATATATTAATCCACAGATTATTATGCCACCACAAAAAGCATTTTATTCGGATACAGAAGCAGTTCGTCTAGAGAAAAGTGAGAATAGAATATGTGGAGAGTTTGTTATGTGCTATCCACCGGGAATCCCTATTCTTGCGCCAGGAGAAAGAATTACAAAGGAAATAATTAATTACACGTTCTATGCCAAGGAGAAGGGCTGTATGATGCTTGGAACTGAGGATATGAGCATGGAATATATAAATGTAGTTGCAGAAACTAAGAATAAAGTTCTTAGTGGAATAGATGACTAGGAAAGGAGTTTGTTATGGATTTATGGTACACAGATAATCATACAGATAATGTTAGATTTTCTATGAAGGTTTCTAAACAACTCTTTTCGGAAGAAAGCTATTTTCAAAAGATTGAGATATTGCAGACAGAAGACTATGGCAAAGTGTTAGTTTTAGATGGAGAGTTGTTCACTACACAGCGTGACGAATTTGTTTATCACGAGATGGTAGTTCATGTTCCTATGGCAGTTCACCCTGATATAAAGAAGGTACTTGTTATTGGTGGTGGCGATGGAGGAACAGTAAGAGAGCTTACTAAATATTCAACTATTGAGGTTATTGATTTAGTTGAATTAGATAAGAAGCTTGTTGAGGCAAGCAGAGAATATCTCCCAGAATTATCTTGCAAATTAGATGACCCACGAGTAAATATATATTTTGAAGAGGGAATTAGATTTGTAAGAATGGTTAGAAACGAATACGATTTGATAATCGTTGACTGTGCAGATCCATATGGTCCAGCTGAAGGACTATTTACCAAGGAATTCTATGGGGTATGTATGAATGCTCTAAAGGAGGACGGAATACTAATTAATCAGCATGAGAGTCCTTTCTATAGTCAGCATGCAAAAAGTGTTCAGCTGGCGCATAGAAATATTCAATCTGCCTTTGAATGCAGTATGCTTTATCAGTGTCATATACCTTCATATCCATCAGGACACTGGTTATTTGGCTTTGCCTCAAAGAAATATCATCCAATTGATGATATGGATGCAGATGCATGGAACAAGCTTGGAATAAAAACAAAATACTATAATACAGATTTACATAAGGGTGCATTTTATTTGCCAACATATGTTAAGGATTTATTAGGCTTACAATAATATTTTATGAGATAAAAGGAGATAAAAATGGGAAGAGCATTGATTATTGGCGCAGGCGGTGTGGCAGGCGTAGTTGTTAATAAGTGTTGTCAGAATTCAGATGTATTTGAGGAGATTTGTATTGCCAGCAGAACTAAATCAAAATGTGATGCGTTAAAGGCTAAGCTTGATGGGGGAAAGACTAAGATTGAAACTGCTCAGGTGAATGCAGATAATGTTGATGAGTTAATTGATTTAATCAATTCATATAAGCCTGACATTGTTATGAATATAGCACTTCCATATCAGGATTTAACAATTATGGAGGCTTGTCTTGCTACAAAGACTCACTATCTTGATACAGCAAACTACGAACCAGAGGACACAGCTAAGTTTGAATATAGCTGGCAATGGGCATATAAGAAGAGATTTGAAGAAGCTGGAATTATGGCTCTTCTCGGATGCGGATTTGATCCAGGTGTTACAGGGGTTTTCTCAGCTTATGCTGCTAAGCATTATTTTGATGAGATTCACGAGATTGATATTCTTGATTGTAATGGTGGAGATCATGGATATCCATTTGCAACAAACTTTAATCCAGAGATTAATATAAGAGAAGTTAGTGCAAAGGGAAGCTACTGGGAGAATGGTCAGTGGGTTGAAACTGAGCCAATGGAGATTAAGCGAGTATATAACTTTGATGAGGTTGGAGAAAAGGATATGTACCTTCTTCATCACGAGGAGTTAGAGTCTCTTGGAATAAATATTAAGGGCATTAAAAGAATTCGTTTCTTCATGACATTTGGTCAGAGCTATCTTACACACTTAAAGTGTTTAGAAAATGTAGGAATGACTTCCATTGAGCCAATTATGTATGAAGGTAAAGAGATAGTTCCTCTTCAATTCCTAAAGGCTGTATTACCAGATCCAGCATCACTTGGCCCTAGAACAGTTGGAAAAACTAACATAGGTTGTATTTTTAAGGGAATTAAGGATGGAGAAGAGAAGCACTATTATGTATATAATGTGTGTGATCACCAGGAGTGCTATAAAGAGGTTGGCTCACAGGCTATCTCGTATACAACTGGAGTACCTGCCATGATTGGTGCAATGCTTGTTATGAATGGAACATGGTGCAAGCCAGGTGTATATAATGTTGAGGAGTTTGATCCAGATCCATTTATGGAAGCACTTAATAAGTGGGGACTCCCTTGGAAAGAGAATTTCAATCCAGTTATGGTTGAGTAATTTATTATATAGTTAGGAGACAGGAAATATGAATCCAATGGCGTTAATAAAGGTTAAGGGCTTGATTGACAAATTTAGCAGCAATCACCCAAAGGTTGTATTGTTTCTTAAAAACTGTGGCAGAGAGCTAAGAGAAGACTCAATTGTTGAGCTAAAGATTACTAATCCAGAAGGAAAAGAAATGTGTACTAACATGAGAATTACTAAAGAGGATATTGAGTTATTTCAGCAGATTAAAGATATTAAGGGTTAGTTAGGGGTTTAATATGACGATAAATGATATTAAAACACCATCATATGTAATCGATGAAGACAAATTAATTAAAAACTTAGAAATCCTACAATATGTTCAAGAACAATCAAAGGCTAAGATTTTACTTGCTCAAAAAGCATTTTCAGCATACTCAATGTATCCATTAATGAGTAAATATCTTGCTGGAACTTCTGCAAGTGGCTTGTTTGAGGCAAAGCTTGGATATGAGGAGATGCCTAACAAAGAGGTGCATGTTTTTTCACCAGCATATGGGGAGGAAGAGATTAGAGAATTAGTTACTTTTTGTGACCATATTGTATTCAATTCACCTGCTCAGTGGAATAGATTTAAAGACGTTGTAAAGGCATCAGGAAGAGATATTAAGTGTGGAATTAGAATTAATCCTGAATATTCAGAGATTGAAACAGACATATATAATCCTTGTATTGTTGGCTCAAGACTTGGCACAGTAAAATCAATAATTGACGAGGCAGATATTGAAGGAATAAGTGGCTTGCATTTCCATACATTGTGTGAGCAAGGGGCAGATGTACTTGCAAGAACGTTAGATGTTGTTGAGGAAAAGTTTGCTGATTATTTAGATAAGCTTGAATGGATTAATCTAGGTGGAGGGCATCATATTACGAGAGAGGATTATGATGTTGAACTATTGATTTCAAGAATTAAGAGGTTGAAAGAAAGATTTAATGTTGATGTATATCTTGAACCAGGAGAAGCAGTTGCACTTAATGCGGGATATCTTGTTTCAGAAGTTAGAGAGCTTATGGAAAATGGTATGAATATAGCAATATTAGATACTTCGGCAGCATGTCATATGCCCGATGTAATAGAAATGCCATATAGACCTAATATTATAGATGCAGGAATGCCAAAAGAAAAAGCATTTACCTATAGATTTGGTGGTCCAACATGTCTTGCAGGAGATATTATTGGAGATTATTCTTTTGATAAACCTCTTAAGGTTGGAGACAGACTTGTGTTTTTAGATATGGCAATATATAGCATGGTTAAGAATAATACCTTTAATGGTATGCCACTTCCATCTATTGCAGTTAAGCGTGGCGAAGATGTTACAGTTATTAAAGAATTTTCCTATGAAGATTTTAAGTGTAGATTGTAGATTCTGCTATATAGTTTACTTGTTTTTTATCAATGACAAATTAAACAAATATAGCGCATTAATTTTGTTAAAAAATCGTGGTTTTTTTATTGAAAAATCCACGATTTTTCAGTTATAAAAGCTTTTAGAAATAAGTTTTTTTTGATATAATATTTACTATGAGATTAGTAAAATGATTATATAGAAAGGACTGAAAAATTATGGCTAAACAAAAGAAAATAAGTAAAAGAATTTCTCGCGATATAGTAGCTTGTATTATCTTTATTATTGTTGTAATAACTATAACGAATACAATGATTTTATATAGTTTAATGGTTAAGAACGAGAAGATAATCCTTAAAGAAAAGTCAAAAAATGATGCGGCTATAATTAATGAATGGTTGATTAAACAAGGGGAGGCTGTTCATAACATGAGCCAGACACTATCGTTTATTAATAACGCAGAGGATAAGAATGCAATTATGGATTATTTGCAGGAATGCCTTGCAGATAATGAAGATGCACTTATGTATTATTGCTGCTTTGGATATGATAAGGGAGTATTTCCTGCAGATCATTCTTCTTTAGATTTAGATCCAACTACACGTGACTGGTGGAAACAGGCATTAGAAGAAAAATCACTTATATATACAGCACCTTACAAAGACTTTGCAACTGGAACAATGATAGTAACAATTGCAGAGCCAGTTATGATTGGCGGGGAACAAGCAGTTGTACTAGCAGATATTACACTAGATAAACTTATATCTATAGTTGGTGATATAAGTAGTGATGATATTGATTCATTTTTACTTGGTAAGGATGGAAGCGTTGTAGTTCATAAGAACGAAGAATTCCTTCCTAAAGAAGAAGGCAATACTGTGTTAACAGATGTTGTTGATATTGATCTTAATTATGCAGAAACAACTAAAATGAAAGATTATGATGGATATGACAAGTTTGTATGTGTATCAGAAGTGGAAACAACTGGTTGGAAGATTGGAGTGTCTAGAAGAGACAGTGTAATATATAGAGAGATTAACAAAGCCTTTTGTATACCAATTATTACTGGTATTTGTTTTTTAGTTAGTTCATTTATACTTATTACATTTGTAATAAAGAAATGTTTATCTCCTATGGAGAACATGAAGACTTTTATTCGTCAGAAGGTTATCGGAGAGGCAAATTTGATAGAAAAGGATAATGAGGTAGACGAGATTACATATCTTATAGGAGAACTTGAAACTAAGTTTATTAATACTATCCGTCAAACAAAGGCAGCTTCAGTTAATATTAATAATAAGATGGGTAGCACAACAAATAAGATTACAGGAATTAATAGTAATATTTCTGAAATAAGTGCAGCAATGGAAGAGACTAGTGCTAATGTTGATACTCAGACAGAGAATATAGGAACTATTGATGAAACTTGTGAAAATGTTGAAGTGGCAGTTGAAGGCTTAGCAGCAGATGCACAGAATATGGCAGTTAGAGCAAGTCAGATAGTTGAGCGAGTTGATGAGATTGTTCCATTACTCATTGCCAATAAAAAGGATGCTGTATTAAAGTCAGATGAAGCAAGGGAAAGATTAATGACTGCTATTAAGGATGTTGGGGTTATTCGTGAAATAACTAGTGTATCCGAAGCAATTCAAGAGATTGCTAACCAGACTAATTTGCTTGCACTTAATGCTTCTATTGAGGCAGCACGTGCAGGAGAAGCAGGAACTGGCTTTGCAGTAGTTGCAAGTGAAATTAAAAACCTTAGTGAAATAACAAGTACTGAAATTGGTAAAGTTAATGATCTTACTGAAAAGGTACTGCAGAGTGTAGAAACATTATCTAACGAAAGCCAGAAATTATTGGAATTTATTATAGGAACTGTAATGTCAGACTATGATAAGCTTGAAGCATTGGCTGAGGATTACAAAGAGGATTCAACATATTATGCTGAAGTAAGTGGTAATCTTGGTGCTAGTGCTGAGGAGTTAAGTGCTTCTATACAGCAGATTAATCAGATTATTTCTTCAATAAGAGAATCACAGGAAGAACTTGGAAGAGCGGTTCAGTCTGTAAATGAGAATCTTCAGGTTATTACTTATGAAAGTGATGACGTTACTAAGGAGACTACTGATGTATTATCTAACATATCAGTATTGCAAGAAACAATTGGAACATTTAATGTACAGTAGATATTTTGACAAGTAGTAGATTTTTGTATATTTATTGTTTGTGCAGTGTAATGTGTATTTGCTGTATATTAAATATTTGTCATTTGAATATATTAAGTATTTATGCATTTGAGCATATCAGATATTTGCACATTTGAATATATTAAGTATTTATGCATTTGAATATATTAAGTATTTATGCATTTGAATATATTAAGTATTTATGCATTTGAGCATATTAAATATTTCTATTGAAAAATATAATAGATGGATATACAATGAAAAGCGGTGTATGGATGAGAGTATGTGTTTTTAGTTTTTGCATATTCCAGAATGATATGCCGCTTTTATTTTTTGGGAATAAAAATAATTAAAGACAAATATAATTAACATACGAAAAAAGTGTTGACATTGTTGCCTAAGTGTGTTAATCTTGTAAAGTATGTTGAACAAAGCAGAGTATCCACTCTCACCTTAGCACAGATAAGTGACTTGGGTTAATAGCGATATGATATAAGATAGTATTGTTATGTGGGTAGTTTGTCTATCCACTTTTTTTATGTGGTTATAGATGAAAACATACGTAGAACGATAATGTTTTTCACATATGGAGGTGCATATTTATTAGCGAATTAATGATTAACGAACAGATACGAGACAAAGAGGTACGTGTTATCGGTGAAGATGGTGAACAGCTTGGAATTATGACTTCTAAGGAAGCAATGAAGTTAGCTGATGAGGCTGGTGTGGATTTGATAAAGATTGCACCTACTGCTAAGCCACCTGTATGTAAGATAATGGATTACGGTAAGTATCGTTATGAGCAGGCTCGTAGAGAGAAGGAAGCTAAGAAGAAACAGAAGGTTATAGAAGTTAAAGAAGTTAGATTATCACCTAACATTGATACTAACGATCTTAACACAAAAGCTAACATGGCTAGAAAGTTCTTATCTAAGGGAGATAAGGTTAAGGTAACTCTTAGATTTAGAGGTAGAGAGTTAGCTCACGTTAATGCAAGTAAAGTAATACTTGATGAATTCGCTGAGTCTCTTTCGGATGTAGCTGTTGTTGAAAAACCAGCTAAGTTTGAAGGTAGAAGTTTGATAATGTTTTTAGCTGAAAAACGTTAAATTCAAATATATAGGATGTTTTAAGGAGGAAAAGAAATGCCAAAGTTAAAGACTAAGAGAGCAGCTGCAAAGCGCTTTAAGAAAACAGGAACAGGTGAATTAAAGAGAAATAAGGCTTATAAGCGTCATATCCTTACTAAGAAATCTACTAAGAGAAAGAGAAACTTAAGAAAAGCAGCTATGACAGATGCAACTAATAGCAAAGTAATGAAGAAGATTTTACCATATTTGTAGGAATTAGGAGGAGAAACTAATGGCAAGAATTAAAGGCGGCGTTGGCGCTAAGAAAAGACATAATAGAGTACTTAAGTTAGCTAAAGGTTATAAGGGAGCTAGATCTAAGCAGTATAGAGTAGCAAAGCAGTCAGTTATGAGAGCTTTAACTTCTTCTTATGCTGGTAGAAAGCAGAGAAAGAGACAGTTCAGACAGCTTTGGATTGCTCGTATCAATGCAGCTGCAAGAATGAATGGTCTTTCATACAGCAAGCTTATGCATGGATTAAAGGTTGCTGGTGTTGATCTTAACAGAAAGATGCTTTCAGAGATGGCTATCAGTGATCCAGCAGGTTTTGCTAAACTTGTTGAGGTAGCTAAATCTAAGCTTGCATAATTATAGTAACTAATCAAAAGCTATTACTTGTTTAGAATAAGTAATGGCTTTTTTTGATTTTAATATAATTTAGTTAATGCATTTTAGTACTACATAAAATTAATAGAATATGGTACAATAATGAATAAGTGTGTATGAGTACAAGCTTGTTGGTATTCATCGAGGAAGGGGAAGAAAAATTAATATGGAGAATAAGAGACATTCTTTTGGTGGTTCATTAGGATTTGTTCTTGCAGCGGCTGGTAGTGCAGTTGGTCTTGGCAATATATGGAGATTTCCGTATCTTGCAGCTAAGGATGGTGGAGGACTATTTTTAGTAGTATACATCATTTTGGCGTTGACATTTGGTTTTGCATTACTTACGACAGAGGTTGCAATCGGAAGAAAGACAAAGCAGAGTCCACTTACTGCTTATGGAAAGCTTAAGAAAAAGTGGGGAATACTTGGGTTATTGGCCTGTTTAGTTCCAGTAATAATTATGCCATATTACAGTGTAATTGGTGGATGGGTAGTTAAATATTTCTGGGCATTTTGTACAGGAAAAGGTTTTGATGCTGCAGAGGATGGATATTTTGACGGATTTATTGTTGCCGAGGTAGAGCCAATTATTACAATGGTTATATTCCTTGCAGTTGTAGCGTTTATTGTATTTAGAGGAGTTAATAAAGGTATTGAGAAGTCCTCAAAAATAATAATGCCGGTATTGCTTGTTATGGTAATTGCAATTGCAATTTTCTCACTTACATTATCAAACACTGATGCAGAAGGCGTAACTAGAACTGGACTTGAAGGCTTAAAGGTATATGTTATTCCTAGCTTTGATGGTTTTACAGTAGGTAAGTTTTTTAAGATAGTTATTGATGCACTGGGGCAGTTGTTCTTTAGTCTTAGTGTTGCAATGGGTATAATGATTGCCTATGGATCTTATGTTAAGGATGATGCTAACCTTGGCAAATCAATTAATCAGATAGAGATATTTGATACAGTCGTAGCGTTTCTTGCAGGCGCAATGATTATTCCAGCTGTTTATACATTTATGGGAACTGATGGAATGGCACAAGGACCAAGCTTGATGTTTGTATCACTTCCTAGGGTATTTGAGGCAATGGGACCAATTGGTAATTTAATTGGTATTGTATTCTTTGCAATGGTATTATTTGCAGCAATAACTAGTGCAGTATCCGTTATGGAGGCCGTTGTTGTTAGTATTATGGATCAGTTCCATATCACAAGAACTAAAGCTGGCATTATTGAGGGGTTAATTGCTCTTGTTGGCGGTGTGATTGTATGTCTTGGATATAATAAGCTTTATTTCGAAGTAAAGCTTCCAAACGGCGACATAGGAACGATTCTTGATATTATGGATTACATTAGTAATAACTGCTTAATGCCTGTTGTTGCATTAGCTACATGTATTCTTATTGGATGGGTATTAAAGCCAAAGATAATCATTGAAGAAGTAGAGAAGAATGGTGAAAAAATGAGTAGAAAAGGCTTGTTTGTTATAATGATTAAGTTTATTGCTCCACTATTTTTACTTATTCTTTTGTTAAAGACTTTAGGTATATTAAAAATATAATTTAAATTATTCTAAACTCCTTTGTATGTGTGGTACAAAGGAGTTTTTTGTGTTAAAATAATAGTAATATAGTTATTTTGAAATAATAACGTAAAGCTATTGCTTTATATGATGGAAAGGAGATGCTTAGAATGCAAAAAAAACATATAAATAAAATAATTTGTGCTGTTGCAATGACGGTTACTATGGTGTTTTCAATGACAGGATGTGAGGCTAAAAATAAAAATGCTAAGGTTAAGCTAGACCCCAATAATCCAGTGTCTATTACAATTTGGCATTATTATAATGGAACACAGCAGGCAAGCTTTGATGCATTGGTAGAAGAATTTAATGCTACAGTAGGAAAGGAACAGGGAATATTTGTAAAAGGAAGCAGTTATGGCTCTGTGTCTGATCTTGAGAAGGCAATACATAGTTCCTTAGAGGGAGAAGTTGGTGCTAGTGAGTTGCCAAGTATTTTTTCTTCTTATGCAGATACTGCTTATACAGCACAAAAACAGGGTAAATTAATAGACTTAACTAAGTATTTTACTAAAGAAGAATTAGACACATATGTAGATACATACGTTCAGGAGGGCTACTTTAATCAGGATGGAGCACTTTATCTTCTTCCAGTTGCCAAATCAACTGAGGTAATGATAATTAACAAAACAGACTGGGAACCATTTGCAAAGGAAACTGGATGCACACTTGAGGATTTGTCAACTATTGAGGGCGTTGTTGAGGTTTCTAAAAAGTATTATGAGTGGACAGATGCTAAGACTCCAGGTATTGCTAATGATGGAAAGGCATTTTATGGAAGAGATTCAATGTCTAATTACTTTGTAATTGGTATGAGACAGATGGGTAAGGAAATCTTTGATGCGCAAAAAGATGGAAGTGTTGTTCTTAACTTAGACAAAGAGTTAATTAGACGTTTATGGGATAATTACTATGTTCCATATATGAATGGATATTTTGCTTCGTATGGTAAGTTTAGATCTGATGATGTTAAAACAGGAGACATATTAGCTTATACAGGATCAACTTCATCTTCATTTTATTTCCCTGATAATGTAGAGACAGAATCTGGAGCATATCCTATTGACTTTCAGGTTATAACTGCACCTATTATGGAAGGCGGAGAAAAAATTATGGTTCAGCAAGGCGCAGGAATGGCTATTGTTAAATCTGATTCACAGCATGAGTATGCATCTAGCGTGTTCTTAAAATGGTTTACTGAAAAAGAACATAATTTAAGATTTGTATGTGATTCAGCTTATATGCCGGTTTTGAAGGATGCAAATACTATTGAAAGTATAGACAAGGTTATTAGTGACAATAATATACAGATGAACAAAAAGGTTTATGGTTGCCTAGAATGTGTAATGAATCAGTTTGATAGTATTAAATTCTATGCTAGTAGAAACTTTGAAAACGGATATCCGGCTAGAAAGGTATTAGACTACAATTTATCTGATAAGGCGGATGCTGATAAAGCAGAGTTAAACGATGCTATTGCTAACGGAGCTAATCGTGAAGAAGAACTTAGCAAATACATTTCTGATGAATCCTTTGAAGCATGGTATGAGGAGTTTACTGAAGTATTGAAGCAGGCTGCAGGAGTTAATTAATTCTGTATATTGATGAAAGGGTAGGAGACTTTTGAAAAAGAAGAAAACAATACTAAAGAAATTTTTATTCCCAGTTTTGGTTATTGTATTTCTTCAAGGTATTACCACGTTTTTAAGCTTGTCATTTAGTAGAACCAAATCCTTCATAGAGGAAAATATTATCAGCATGGATAATCATATGCTTGAGAATAGACGTGTGGTTCTTGAAAATGATATGGTTGGAAGATGGAGTACTATTGTGGACAAAGGTGAAGGGTTATCAAAAGAGTTAGGTGACTTTTTGGAAGATAATCAGATTACGATTAATGAGTTTTTGTCCTCGAATGAAATGCAACAACAATATTTGGAAAAAATATTTCCAGAAATGATTAATACAATTCAATATAATACTACATCAGGAGTTTTTGTTGTATTGGCAAATCAAAATTCAGTTGAGCAAGCAGCTGATTATAATGGTTTTTTCTTAAGAGATTCTGAACCACAGAATAGAGTATCAACTAATTCTGATCTTTTGCTGGAACGAGGCAGTAAGAAATTATCGCAGAATTATTCAATTTCCTTGGATAGCTCATGGAGTACATATTTTTCATTAGCAGGCAAAGGTGCAAGAACGGAAGATGATTTTTTCTATAAGCCATATTTAGTAGCAAAAGAGTATAAAGATATTGATTCTAAGATGCTTGGGTATTGGTCAGACTTATTTGTTTTAGAGAATCACTATATGGATAACCATGCAATGATTACATATTCTTTCCCTCTTGAATATGAAGGAAAAATATATGGTGTGCTAGGAATTGAAGTATCAGAGAATTATTTGAATTCTTATATTCCAGCAAAGGATTTAGACCCAAATCTTAATTCAGGCTACGCACTTGTGATTGAGCAGGAAGATGGAACATATCGAAATGTACTTGGAAATGGTACTTTATATGAGACTGTTTTCAGAGATAAGGAGGCAATAGCTTTATCAAGAAATGGTGATACTGATTCGTATAAGGTTGTTAATTCTAAAATTGGAAAGCAAGATATATACGCAGTTGTAAAGCCATTAAATATATATGGAAATAATGCTCCATATGACAATACAAAATGGACTTTGTGTGGATTTGTAACTGAGGATTCTGTTTACGGAATGGGCAATAAGATATACAAAAGAACGCTTATATTTGGAGGGTGTACAGTTGTTCTTGTTGCAATTATAGTAGTATTTTTAGTACGTTCAATAACTAATCCAATATATGATTTAGTGGAAAGTATTAAAAATGGTATAGATGGAATCCATAACTATAAGCCTTCTAATGTTATTGAGGTTGATGGAATTCATAATGTAGTTGAGAATTTGATGGATTCTCAAAAACAAATTGAAAATCAGTTGCTTCAGGAAAAGGAACGCTATAGAATCGCAGTAGAAAGCTCACAGGATATATTTTTTACATACAAATTTGGCGATGCAATATTAGAGGTAGTTCACAGCAATGGTTATGATGGAGTGTGGAACTTAAAAGAAAATCCAGAATTTTTAGACGAGACATGGATTTACGCAGATGATAGAAGAAAAGTATTAGAAACTGTTACTGGTGATAACAAAGAAATCAGTCTAGAATTTAGATTTAGATATAATTCAGATGAGGATTACACATGGGTAAAAATGTCTGGAACAATAATTGAAGATGAAGCAGGAAAAAATAGACAGATTGTTGCGTGCTTACAGGATATTAACCAAATTAAGCTGTTAGAGGAAGAACAAAACAAGCTTCATATGTATGATACAATTACATCGTTTTATCATTTGGATTATGGCTTGCAGCTTATTAAGCAATCAGGAGAGAACGAAAAAGAGGGAACTTTATCGTTTATTGATATAGTTGATTTCTCAAAGATAAGTGAGACATATGGTTTAGTTTTTGTTGATATTATTTTGGAACAGCTTGCCAAAATTATTATTGAAAAAGAAAATGAGGCTGGTATTAATGCTTCGATTCATGTAAGAGCTGGCGTAGATAAAGTGTTATGTTGGTATCCTGGAATAAATGAGCCGGAAGTAGATTCGCTTGTGGAAAAGGTAAGACATGACTTTGAAAGACTTGTAAATGACAATTTCTTGATTTTAAAGCTTAGAAATTGCATGACAGAAACTAAGGATATTACTCAGCTAGAAAAATGCATGAACGAGCTTAAGCTTACTATGGAATATATCAGAACTGCTGAACTAGAGGATGGCTGTTACAGTCAGATTCCGAAAGAATATACTAAGGGCTCATCATCAATTATCTTTGAAGAGCAGGATGCTTTGTCGCAAATGAAAAAAATGACAGTTACAAGTATGGCATTTAATTTATTTGATAGAAATACAGACATTACAGTTCCATTAGATGCTCTTTCAATAAAATTAAAGGAACGATTTAATTTAACTAATCTTGTAATTACTATATTTGACAGAGAATACTTAGTAAATAGTTGCTTTTATGTGTGGAACAATAGTGGAAAGTATTCTAATTGGGATGGAATAGTACGTTGTACTGAAAATGAATATCAGGAGTTCTGGCAGACTCAGATGGTAGATGGAATCAAGGTGTTAGATGAGAATAATATAAAAGATGAACTGTTTGGAGATTATGTAGATGATTCTTGTAGTGTTTGCTATAGAATGAAGGATAATGGTCAATACTCTGGAAGTATTATCTTTATGGGTATTTCTGAGAAGATTCTTAATAAAGATGATAACAGGAGAAGTCTTGAGGAGCTTATTGCAGTTATACAAAACCGTATAAACATTCAAAGACATGATAGTTCGGCACAAGCAAAATCAGATTTCCTTGCTCGTATGTCCCATGAAATTCGTACGCCGATGAATGGTATTATAGGTATGACAGAGATTGCTTTAAGGGATAATCAGACAGATGAGCAAAGGAAAGAATGCTTAAGAAAGATTGCAGGAGCAAGTGATTATTTACGAGGAATTCTTAATGACATATTAGATATGTCTAAGATCGAAAGTGGTAAGATGCGTATTGTTGAAGAAAACTGCAATTTATATGATTCGTTATCAAAGATTGATTCTGTTGTTGAAGGCTGGGGACTTGAAAAGAAAATCAAATTTGTAAAGGATATTCAGTTATCAAATTCTTGGTTTTTATGTGATGGACTTAGAATTAATCAGGTATTGCTTAATTTCTTTAGCAATGCAGTAAAATATTCTAAACATGGAGGAATAATTGAGTTTAGGATTAAAGAAGATATACTAGATGACAAGTATTCTAATCTGACATTTGAGGTTCAAGATAGTGGTGTTGGAATAGCAAAGGAAAATCAACATTTAATATTCCAACAATTTGAACAGGCAGATGATTCAGAGAAGGCAAGACGTCAAGGAACAGGACTTGGACTTGCCATTTGTAACCGATTAATTCATATGATGGATTCTGAAATAGAATTAAAGAGTGAGATAGGCAAAGGAAGTACATTTAGTTTTACTCTTAAGCTTAAACGAGTTGCACAGCAAGAAATTGCAGAACAGACATCAGAGGTTGAAACATACATAACAGGTAAAAGGATTCTTGTTGCAGAGGATAATGCTCTTAATATGGAAATTATCTGTACTATACTTGAGGAAGAATATAATCTAGTTGTTGAACAGGCTTGGAATGGTGAAGAGGCAGTACAACTTGTAAAAGACTCTGAGCCAGGGCATTTTGATTTAGTTCTTATGGATATTCAAATGCCTATTATGAATGGTCTTGAGGCGACTAGCGCTATTCGTAAGATTGATCGAAGTGATTGTAAAAAGCTTCCAATTATTGCAATGAGCGCAAATGCATTTGACGAAGATATTAAACGTTCCCTTGAAAGTGGAATGAATGGTCATGTTTCTAAACCTATTGATATGGTTAGGCTTGAAAAGATGCTTAAGGAAGTATTAAAATAATTGGGGACGTTGCTTTTGTCACGAAGAGTGTCCCTTTGACAAGGTTCTATCGATAACACCTTTAGAAATACCAGTAAGGCGGTTTAGCTGTCTGACGGAAAGCCCTTTTTCATGCAAACGGATAAGATTATTATGACATTCTAAAAGAGAAAGTGATTGGAATTCTGTGGCTGTAGAACAACCTGTTTCATCGAAAATGATTTGCTTGGCAACATCGTCTGGAAGACGTCGTTTTATATTATCGATATCAAGGCATTTTGTTTCAGAGGTTTTGTTGTGAAAATCAATAAAATTTTCGCGAGAGTTAAAAAGTTTACTTATGAAATCAATGTCCACTAAGGATGAATCATTTGTAAGATAACTATATATGCTGCTCCAAGGATAAGCTGCTCCTGGGCATTGCTCTAAACCGGCATTGTAAGGATTTTGATGGATGTATCGAACAACATTCATGAGATATTTGTAATCTTCAACGGGTTCACTATAATATCGGCCTTGTTGCAGAAAACCAGTTCGATTGTATTTCATATTAAACCATACAGCATACCGCGTATTTATGCGCCTAAATACCGTATCAATGGGCGTGTTTGGCGTGTGGATTAACAGGTGAATGTGATTGCTCATTAGACAATATGCGAAGATTTCAAAGTTGCATTCTTCTTTGTAAAACTTCAAAATATCTAAATATTTTTTGTGATCATATGCTTCTTCAAATATTTGTTGCCTGTCTGCACCACGAATTACAACGTGATAAATATTTGAAGTAGATTTAGTTCTTGCTTTTCTTGGCAAAATATAATCCTCCTTAATGAAATTTATGGTTTGATATATTGTTTTGTAAAAATCTAAATGTGGATATAACTGTTTTGTAGAAAATATGAAAAATATAAAAAATATGAAATGAATTAACTGCATAAAACAAATTTGTAGCTAATAATAGTTGTAATTTGTAGCTAATAATAGTGGATTATTTGCAGAAAAATTGCAAACTTACTTATAATAGTTATAAAATAGTGTGAAATATATAATTCAGAAATACGGAAAAATAGAATGTGCTAAAAGAACACTAATGACCATTATAATAGGATTTATTCAAAAGTAAAGCATTTGTTGTAAAAATCAAAAAAGATTTTCTTGAAAAAGTTGGGAACGATATTCCATAAATTTGAATATGAGATGTTTTGGAAAATTAATATAATAATATTGTGCGATTTGTAGTGCACTTGAAAATAAAAGTGACAGAGGGACACTCTTTGTGACAAAAGAAACGTCCCCAAGTATTGAAATTTGATAGCACATTATAGTATAGTAGAACTTGTATGTGTGGCATTTTTTGACACAATTCGGTGGAATATATTAAAATAAAGTGACAGAGGGACACTCTTCGTGACAAAAGAAACGTCCCCAAGGAGGTAATATGAAACTAGGTATAGTCGGTCTTCCTAATGTAGGAAAGAGTACATTATTTAATTCGTTAACAAAAGCAGGTGCAGAATCGGCAAATTATCCATTCTGTACAATCGATCCTAACGTTGGTATTGTTCCAGTACCAGATAAGAGATTAGATGCTTTGACTAATATGTATAATTCTGCAAAGACAACACCAGCAGTTATTGAATTTGTTGATATTGCAGGGCTTGTTAAGGGCGCTTCAAAGGGTGAAGGACTTGGTAACCAGTTCTTATCTAATATTAGAGAAACAGACGCAATTGTACATGTTGTTAGATGTTTTGAGGATACAAATGTAATTCATGTTGATGGTTCTGTTGACCCAATTAGAGATATCGAAACAATTAACTTTGAGCTTATTTTTGCTGATATTGAAGTGTTGGATAGAAGAATCGCTAAGAATGGAAGAGGCGCAAATAACAATAAGCTACTTGCTAAAGAAGTTGAGTTTGAGAAGAGAATGAAAGAGCATCTTGAAGCAGGAAATCTTGCAATTTCTTTTGAAACTGAAGATGAAGATGAATTAAAATGGTTAAAAGAGTACAACCTACTTACTAGTAAGCCAGTTATATTTGCAGCAAATGTTTCTGAAGATGATTTGGCTGATGATGGTGCTTCAAATGAGTACGTTCAGAAGGTTAGAGAATATGCTAAGAGCTTTGGTAGCGAGGTATTTGTTGTATGCGCACAGATTGAGCAGGAAATCTCTGAGCTTGAGGATGATGAGAAGGCTATGTTCTTAGAGGAACTTGGAGTAAATGAGTCGGGCCTTGATAAATTAATTAAGGCAAGCTATTCTTTGTTAGGACTTATTAGCTACCTTACATCTGGAGAGGATGAGACAAGAGCCTGGACTATTACTAAGGGAACAAAAGCACCACAGGCAGCTGGTAAAATTCATACTGACTTTGAGAGAGGATTTATTAAAGCTGAGGTTGTGGCTTTCACAGATTTAATGGAAAGCGGAAGCATGTTAGCAGCTAAGGAAAAAGGTCTTGTAAGACAAGAAGGTAAAGAGTATGTTGTTAATGATGGAGATGTAATTTTATTTAAATTCAATGTATAGTATTGGGATTAAATAAAGATATTTGAAGCTAATATGGAGGACAAGTATGTTCGATATTAGATTTCCAGGGTTAGGTTTAACTCTTAGAAATGTTAAAGATGGAATTAACTTATTTGGTTTAGATATTAAATTTTATGGAATGATTATAGGCGTGGCTTTTTTGACAGGATATTTTGTTATTTGTGCTGATGCTAAAAGAACTAAACAAAATAGTGAGCTATATCTTGATTATTTGCTATGGCTTATTGTTCCAGCTATTATAGGTGCAAGACTTTACTATGTTATTTTTTCAAGAAAATCATATTTTAAGAAAGGTAGTGGCTTCTTTGAAACATTAGTTAGAATCATTAATGTTAGAAATGGTGGTTTGGCAATATATGGTGGAATTATTGCTGGTGTAGTTGTGGCTATTATCTTTTGTAAAAAGAAAAATATTAGATTTAGTATTTTTGCAGACACAATTTGTCTGGGACTTGTTATAGGACAGTCTATTGGAAGATGGGGAAACTTCTTCAATAGAGAGGCTTTTGGTGAGTTTACTGATTCGAAGCTTGCAATGTGTATTCCAGTAGATTACTTTGTAAATAAACATTCCTTGAAGCCTTTAGTTGAGTCTGGAATAATAACTGAAAGAATGGCTAATAATACAGTGATGTATGATTCCATGAATTTTATAAGCGTTCATCCAACATTTTTGTATGAAGCCATTTGGAACCTAGTACTGTTCATATTTTTAATGATATATAGAAAGCATAAGAAGTTTGATGGAGAACTATTTCTTATGTATATATGGGGTTATGGACTTGGACGTGTATGGATTGAAGGACTTAGGTCAGATTCGCTTATGACAATTGGTGGTGGCATGAAGGTTTCTCAGTTAGTTGCATTTTTATGTGTAATAGCTGCTTCAGTAATATTGGTAAAGAAAAGGCTTGATTATGCAAAAGAATATGCAGCGAATAATTGAATATGTTGATGTTGGTAAAATAAAGAGAAAGCAAGATACCTAAAGTGTAAGTTGCCTAAAGTGGAGTGGATGTTGAAATATACAAAGTGGAGTTAAATTAAAGTGGAGTGGATGTGACTTTTACTTTGTATATTAGGAAACTTGTTATAAATGCACAAAAACAGAACGCGTGTTTTGTGAATTATTTAGGATAATAAACGAAGAGAAATGCAATTTATCTATTGCATTTCTTTTTTTTGTGCGATAAAATAAAACAAAGTAGATGTTCAGTGGAATAATTGGGTTGTATAGTGGTATAATTATTCCATGATGTGGACATGTTGTTTAGAAATTGGAAGGTGCTTTAGAATGACTAATGGAATGAAAGGACAATCGAATCATAATCTCGATGCTAAGGGTAGATTGATTATCCCAGCAAGATTGCGTGATGGACTTGGTAAATCTTTTGTTCTATGTCGTGGTATGGATAAAAATATTTATGTGTATCCTGAAGCTGAATGGGAGAAGTTTTCGGAGAAGCTTAATAGCCTTCCTGTTTCAGATGTTTCAGCTAGAAAGTTTAAGACATTTTTTCAGGGCTCTGCAATTGACTGTGAATTCGACAGCCAGTTTAGAATAACTATTCCTCAGAACCTTAGAGAGTGGGCTGGAATTGATAAAGAAGTTGTAATGGTTGGTAATGGAGCTATTGCTGAAATCTGGGATAAGAATGCCTGGGATGAATACAATAGTGTTGGCGAAATGGATATTAATGAAATTTCAGCTAATATGAGCTCATTATATGGAATATAAAAGAGGATGATTAGATGGAATTCAAGCATGTATCTGTTTTGTTGGAAGAAACAATTGACCGCTTAAATATTAAACCTAATGGAATATACGTTGATGGAACCTTAGGTGGCGGTGGACATTCATTAGAGATATGTAAACGTCTTGGCGAAGACGGAAGATTAATTGGCATAGACCAGGATATGGATGCAATTAAGGCTGCTACTGAAAGGCTTAAGGATTATAGTGACAAGGTTACTATAGTGCATAGTAATTATCAGGATATAGACTCCATACTAAAAGGACTAGGCATTGGCGGTGTCGATGGCATAGTCCTTGATCTTGGAGTGTCATCATATCAATTAGATAATGTGGAGCGTGGCTTTACATATAGAGAGGATACTGCGCTTGACATGAGGATGGATCAATCTAGTGAACTTACTGCAAGCTATATTGTGAATAATTACTCGGAGATGGAACTATTTAGAGTAATTAGAGACTATGGAGAGGATAGTTTCGCTAAAAATATTGCGAAGCATATAGTGAAGGCAAGAGAGGAAAAGCCTATTGAGACAACAGGAGAATTAAATGAGATAATTAAGGCTGCAATTCCTGCAAAGGTTCGAAAGGGAATCGGACATCCATCTAAGAAAACTTTCCAGGCAATTAGAATTGAGCTTAATCATGAGCTTGATGTATTAGAGAATTCTTTGGATAAGATGATTGAACTTCTTAACGAAGGAGGAAGGCTAAGCATAATAACTTTCCATTCATTAGAAGATAGAATTGTGAAGAACATATTCAGGAAAAATATGAATCCTTGTGTATGTCCTCCGAATTTTCCTGTCTGTACATGTGGAAAGGTACCTATGGGGAAAGTAATAACTAGAAAACCTATTGTTCCAAGTGATATTGAATTAGAGAACAATAGAAGAGCAAAAAGCTCTAAATTAAGAGTATTCGAAAAGAACGTTAAAAATATAAATTAAGGGGAGAGTTATTAAATGAACGACAGAACACCAAGAAAGTCGAGAGCAATGTACTATGTGGACGGAAGTGCAGTTCGAAAGATGGACAACTATGGTCAGCCTGCTAGAAGAAGAGATCCACAGAGACGTCCTGCTGACAGACCAAGAACAAATCAAAGACAAAAACAAAATAGACAGATTTCGGCAAAAGCAGATAGAGCATTAGCTTTCAATTTAAAGTATACAGTATTTGTTGTTGCATCAGTATTGATTATGGTTGGAGCATGTGTTTTGATGTTATACATGGAGTCAAAGATTAAGCTTCAGCAAAACAATATTAACAATCTCGAGGCTGAATTAGAATCTATAACAGATGATAATGCAGCATGTAGAATGACATTAGAGAATATGTATTCGCTAAATGAAATCTATGACGTTGCAACAAATGAACTTGGAATGGTTTATGCAAAGAAGGGCCAGATAATATATTACAACAGTGCAGATGAAGATTATGTAAAACAGTATCAGGATGTTCCTGAGGCAGAATAGCCTCAGGACATTTGTTGTTTTATGGATGATTTTTATTTGAATGAAATAATGAATATTTGTAGTATGGTGGAGAAACAGTATGGCAAATAGAAGGCGAAAAAAGAAACAAAATAAAGTAAAAAAATTTTCAGCTATTATGCAGGCAAAAATGAATTTGTGCACAATAGCTTTTTTGGGTTTATTTGCATTATTAGTTGGAAGAATACTATGGATTAATTTGAAAGACGGAAAAAAGTATGAGCAACGGGTATTAACCCAGCAAAGCTACAGCAGTTCGATTATTCCGTATAGGCGAGGGGATATTTTAGATTCAAATGGTACAACTCTTGCAACAACTGAAAAGGTTTATAACATGATTCTTGAGCCTAAGAATATCCTAGAAAAAGAAACTAATCGTGATATTACTGTTAGAGCGCTTAAGGATTATTTTGCAATGACTCAAGAGGAGATTGATGATGCATTATCTAATCCAGATTCATTCTACTACGTAGCCAGAAAAAAGCTTAATTACGAAACAGTAAAGAAGTTTAAGGATTATCGCAGTACAGATGAAGGCAGTAAGATTCGTGGAGTATATTTTGAGGAAGAATATAAGAGAATATATCCAAATGATAATCTAGCCTGTCATTTATTAGGCTTTACTGTAAGTGGCAACGTTGGAATGTATGGTGTTGAAGAAAACTATAATGATTTGCTAAATGGTTCGAATGGAAGACAGTATACATACCTTAATAACGATTATGGCTTAACAGAAACAGTAGAACCAGCTGTAAATGGATACAATCTAGTTACAAGTATTGACGCAAATGTTCAAAAGATTGTCCAAGAAAAGGTTGACGAGTACATGGAAAAGGAAGGCGCAAAAAATGTTTCTGTACTTGTTATGAATCCTAAGAATTGTAATGTAATGGCTTTATACAATTCACATACATTTAATCCAAATGATGCTTATGACTTAGATTCTATTAGATATCAATTTAGTAGTGATGAAGAATTTAATAAATTTAAAGACAAAGCAACTGATGAGGAAACAGTAGATGCACTTAATAAGGTTTGGAGAAACTTTGTAATATGTGATGCCTTTGAACCGGGTTCAACATACAAGACATTTACAATATCAGGTGCCCTTCAAGAAGGAATAGTAACTGATAAGGATACCTTCTTTTGTGACGGCGGTGAGAAGGTTGATAAATATTTCATTCAATGTCACTCCTATTATGCAGGTGGACATGGAACAGTATCACTTTCAGGAGCTTTAGAGAATTCTTGTAATGATGCACTTATGCAAATAGCAGCTAGAGAGGGCGCTTCGAACTTTGATAAATATCAGGTTTTGTTTGGCTTTGGTCAAAGTACCAATATTGATATTCCTGGTGAACCAGATAATGATTCATTTAGCACAGTCGTATATCATGAGGATACGCTTAATGAAACAGAGCTTGCAACTTCATCATTTGGTCAGGGTGTGTGTGCATCTATGATGCAGATTGGAACAGCATTTTGTTCGGTTATTAATGGAGGAAATTTCTATGAGCCAAGTGTCGTTCAAAAGGTTGTAGATGATAAAGGTAATGTAATTGATACACTTGATAGTGTATTGGTTAGAAAAACAGTGTCTGAAGAAGTTTCTGAAATAATGAGAGAAGAACTTTTTCAGGTAGTTGAGCAGGGTACTGGTAGAAAAGCAGCAGTAGAAGGATACAAAATAGGCGGTAAGACAGGAACAGCAGAAAAGCTTCCTCGTAACAATGGAAAATATATTATTTCATTTATTGGATTTGCGCCAGTAGAAGAACCACAAGTTGTAATATACGTTGTTGTTGATGAGCCACATACAGAAGATCAGTCTTCAAGTGCAGCTTCTTCATTTATATTTGCAGAGATTGCAAAGGGCTTGTTTCCATACCTTAATATTTACAAGTCAAATGATAATTTTGATTTAGATAATTCAGATGCTGAAGATGAGATGGCAACACCAATATACGAAGGGGAAGCACCAGAAAACGATGTAGCAGGTTGGGAGGATAATCCGTATACCAAAACTCAAGAAGAAGGTGGATATGGAGAAATTGATGAAGCAGAAACTTCAGGTGAAGAGTCGTCTGATTATCATGATGAATCTAGTGATTACTATGATGATTCTTATGACGATTCTTATGACGATTCTTATACTGAAGAATAATAGTTAATGATTTATATAGAGATAAAATGGGTTATATAATATGAAATTTGAAAATACAATTAATGTAAGAAAAGATATGGCGAAGCATTAATATGTATAAAGAAAAATATTATTATTTTGATACGAACAGAATAAAGAAACTTAATTTTGTTGTAATAATGTTTTACTTGTTGTTTGGAATAGTTTCAGCTCGTTTGTATTATATTATGATTGTCAAATCAGACAAATATCATAACATGGCAGTAAATTTGTGGGAAAGAGAAAGGGCAATTAAAGCGCCTAGAGGAATTATATATGACAGAAATGGAGTTGCTATGGCGAATAACATTCCTGTGTGCTCCATTTCAGTCATACATAATCAAATTGAGGATGAAGAAGCGGTTGTTAGAATTCTTTCTAATAAGCTTGATATAGATAAAGATATTATTCGTAAAAAAGTACAGAAAAGATCAGTTAGAGAAAAGATAAAAAGCAATGTCCCAAAGGAGGTTGCTGATGAAATTAGAACATACCACCTAAAGGGTGTTATGATAGATGAAGATTATAAAAGATATTATCCTTATGATACCCTTGCTTCTAAGGTGATTGGTTTTACAGGTGGAGATAATCAGGGGATAATTGGTTTAGAGGTTCAATATGATAAGGTTTTAATGGGAGAAAATGGCAGCATCAATACCTTGACTAATGCAAGAGGAATTGAAATTAAAAATGCAAAGGAAAGAAGGATTGAACCTAAAAATGGCAAAAACCTATATACAACAATAGATATTAATATCCAAAAATATGTTGAACAGGAAGCACAAAATGCTTTAAGAAGACATAAAGCAAAAAGAGTATGCATAATAAGTATGAATCCACAAAATGGTGAAATATATGCATATGCTGATATTCCTGAATACAATTTGAATAAGCCCTTTGAAATTAATAATGATTTAAATTATGAACAAAATAGTGGCGAGGATAATTCAACAAAAAAAAATGAACCAACACTAGATGACTACAACAAAATGTGGAGAAGCTTTTGTTTGAACGATACATATGAGCCAGGGTCAACATTTAAAATAGTGACGGCAACATGCGCTTTTGAGGAAGGTGTGTTAAAGGTGTCAGATGGATTTTATTGTCCAGGATATAAGTTGGTTCAGGACAGACGAATCAGGTGTCACAAGGCAGGAGGACATGGGCAGCAGAGCTTCAAGGAAGGGATTATGAATTCGTGCAATCCCGTTTTTATGGAGGTTGGGGCCAGAGTAGGTACGGATAGATACTATGAATGGCTTCAAAAATTAGGCTTCTTTGAAAAAACAGGAATTGATCTTCCAGGAGAGGCAAATTCAATATTTCACAAAAAAGAAAATGTTCATGCAGTAGAATTGGCAACAATGAGCTTTGGTCAATCCTTTCAGATTACGCCCCTACAGCTTTTGAGAAGTGTGTCTGCAATAATAAATGGAGGAAAACTTGTAACGCCACATTTTGGCTTGTATATTACAGACGAGAACAACAATATAGTTCAAAAGCTGGAGTACAAAACAAAAAATAATGTAATTAGCAAAGAAACCTCTGAACAAATGAAGGAGCTTCTAGAAGCAGTTGTCTCTGAGGGAACAGGTAAAAGGGCATTTGTCGAAGGCTTTAGGATAGGTGGCAAAACAGCGACTAGCGAAAAGCTCCCAAGAAGCAGAAAAAAATACATCTCTTCTTTTTTGGGATTTGCACCTGCAAATAATCCGAAAATAATTACACTCATTCTAATAGATGAACCTGTTGGAACGTACTACGGAGGAACAATTGCTGCTCCGGTTATTGGCGGAGTATACGAAAATGTGTTGCCATATATAGGGGTTTCAAGAGAACAAAGCATAGAAAAATAATAAAAATATTAATAATATATTAAAGTAACTTAAAAAAGAAACTAGAAAAAAACTATTAAATGTTGTAACATAGCGAATGTTAATGCATATTAGTGTGACATCCGAATGCGAAATATATTAGTGCACGGACACTAGGAGGAAAAAAGATTTATGTTTAGTAAAAAGGTATTGGTAGCAGGAACTGGAAAAAGTGGTATTTGTGCAGCAGCACTTTTGGCGAGAAATGGTGAAAAGGTGCTTTTGTTTGATGAAAATACTAAGTTAAATAAAAAAGATGTGTTAGATAAGCTTGAAGACACTAACAAGGATAATATAGAGGTATATATTGGAGAGCTTACTGATGATATAATCAATCAGTGTGAGCTTATGGTTATAAGTCCGGGCATACCAGTGGATGCTCCGTTTGCGTTAAAGGTTAAGGAAAAAGGTCTTGCAGTTTGGAGTGAAATAGAGCTTGCATATCATTATGAAAAGGGTATGGTAGCTGCTATTACTGGAACAAACGGAAAAACTACAACAACTACTCTTGTTGGTGAAATTGCAAAGGCATATAATGACAAAACTTTTGTTGTTGGTAATATTGGAATTCCTTATACAAAATTATGTGATACAACAAGCAAGGACTCTTATACAGTTGCAGAAATAAGCAGTTTTCAGTTAGAGACAATAATTGATTTTAAGCCACATGTAAGTGCAGTGCTTAATATAACTCCAGATCATTTAAATAGACATTATACATTTGAAAATTATGCAAATTGTAAATATAAGATTGCAATGAATCAGACAGCAGATGACTATATTGTAATTAATTATGATGATCCAGAAGCAATGAACTATGCAAAGAATATATCAGCTAAAGTAGTATATTTCAGTAGAATAAAAGAATTAGATAACGGTGTATTTGTAAAAAATGGAAACATCATTGTTAAAGAAGCTGATAAGGAAACTGTTATTATTGCATTATCTGAGTTAAAGCTTCCAGGAGAACACAATGTAGAAAATGTTCTTGCAGCAGTTGCAATGACATACTATATGGGAATACCTGTTGATGTGATTTACGGAGTATGTAAAGAATTCTTAGGTGTAGAGCATAGAATAGAGTATGTAAAAACTGTTAAGGGAGTAAAGTACTATAACGATTCTAAGGGTACTAATCCTGATGCAGCTATAAAGGGAATAAAGGCAATGACTTCGCCTACACTTTTGATTGGTGGAGGATATGATAAAAAATCAACTTATGATGAATGGATTGAGGCATTTGATAACAAAGTAAAGGCTTTGGTTTTAATAGGTCAGACAAGAGAGATGATTGCTGAATGTGCAAGAAAGCATGGATTTAATAATATTGTATTATGTGAAAGCTTAGAAGAAGCAGTAAAATATTGTTATGATAATTCTGTTTCAGGGGATTGCGTGTTATTATCACCTGCATGTGCAAGCTGGGGAATGTTTGATAACTACGAGCAGCGAGGAGATTTATTCAAGGAATATGTTAGAAATCTTGAGGAGTGATTTATAATTGGCAAGAGTAGATGAAAGAAGACCATCTAAAAATAGATTATCTAAAAGAAGAAAACAAGTAATCATACGAGATGACTACTTTGATTATCCTACTTTATTTATTATTATTGTAATTGTTTTGTTTGGGGTAATGATGGTATATAGTTCAAGCTCATATAGAGCAGTTTTAGAAGGGGAAAGCAGTATATATTATGCCAAGAAACAGGCAATGTATGGCTTTTTGGGAATACTAGGAATGCTTTTCATATCAAAACTAGATTATAAGTGGCTTACAAGGGTATCCCTTGGATTTATGTGGCTTGCAATAGTTTTGTGTGGCATTGTATTAGTAATTGGTACGGCAAGTCATGGTGCGACAAGATGGATTCCTATTGGATCACTTCAGTTTCAACCATCAGAAATTGCAAAGCCGATTCTTATTGTGTATATGGCAGATGTTTGCGTTGTTCAGGCGCGAAGGCTTGAAACATTAAAAGGAATAGCGAATATAAGTATACTTCCACTTCTGTGTATTGGACTTATTGCAAAGGAAAATCTTAGTACAGCAATAGTATGCTTCGCAATAATGTATGTAATTATGTTTGTTGCCAGTCCAAATATAAAATATATGCTTCTTCTTGCTGTATTTGGAGTTGTTAGTGCCATTTTGTTTGTAGTTACAGTAGGATATCGTGGTGATAGATTTGATGCATGGTTCCATCCAGAAACAAGTGAGCATGGTTTCCAGACAATGCAGTCACTATACGCCATTGGTTCAGGAGGAATATTTGGAAGAGGTCTTGGACAAAGTATTCAAAAACTTGGATTTTTACCAGAATCACATAACGATATGATTTTTTCGGTAGTATGTGAGGAATTAGGAATATTTGGAGCTACTTGCGTAATAGCATTGTTTTTAATGCTTATTATGAGATTTAGATATATTGCAAGTAATGCAAGAGAAAGATTTGGTGGATTGTTAATGACAGGAATTATTACTCATTTAGCAATTCAGTTGTTTGTAAATATCGGAGTTGTAACAAATACAATTCCGCCTACAGGTGTAACTTTACCATTTATTAGTTATGGTGGTACGTCACTTGTATTTATGCTTGGCGAAATGGGCTTGGCACTTAGTGTATCAAGATATATGGAGCCTAGGTGATTTAGATAAAACTCGTTACAGATTGAAAGGATGGATGCTATGAAGAAAAAATATATCTTTTTAGGAATAGTAGGTTTAATTTTAATAGCTGTTCTTTATGTAGCTTCCTTTAATGTGAAGATAATAAAAGTTGTAGGCTGTAACGTAGTTAATGAACAGGTTGTAAAGGATGCAGTTACAGATAATGGGAAAATGAGAAATACATTATATGTTTATCTGCACAACAAATTCAAACCGGTAAAAAATATTCCGTTTGTTAGCAAAATTGACGTTGAATTTGTTTCTAAAAATACAATATCTGTTACAGTATATGAAAAATCCATGGCGGGATGCGTTCAGTATGCAGAAGGCTATGTGTTTTTTGATAAAGATGGTATTATACTTGAATCAGCTGCAAGTAGAATTGAGGGAGTTCCTCTTATCAAAGGTCTTAGCTTTGATAGCTTTGAAGTAGGAAAAAAGATTCCTATTAATGACGAAAGCAAGTTTACTATGATTCTTAGTATTACGCAGTTAATTGAGAAGTATCAGCTAAGTATTGATTCTATTGAATTTACTGCAGGAAACGAAATAGTATTGTACCATGAAGGCATTTCTATAGAACTTGGGAAGGGGGAAAATCTGGCATTACAGATGATGAATCTTGGAAGTATTTTGGAAGGCCTTAAAGGTTGTGAAGGTGTATTATACATGAAGGATTTCACATCTGACGACGCAACAGCAAGTTTTAGTAAGAAGAAAGAAGAAAAGAGCACTAAGACAGATGCTGATGCAAAGGATACTACTGAAGAAAACAGTGGCAATGAATCTGGAGAAGCTGAATATTATGAGCCTGATTATGATGATTCAGGTTATGACGATTCAGGTTATGACGATTCAGGCTATGACGATTCAGGCTATGACGATTCAGACTATGACGATTCAGGCTACGATGATTCAGGCTATGACGATTCAGACTATGATGATTCAGGTTATGATGAATCGGAATACAACGAAGATGAAGAGTATTATTAAGATTAATTGAAAAATAATATTAAGATTGATTGAATAATAATATTAAGATTGATTGAAAAATAATATTAAGATTGATTGAAAAATAATATTAAGATTGATTGAAAAATAATATTAAGATTGATTGAAAAATATTATTAAGATTGATTGAAAAATATTATTAAGATTAAATGAAAAGTACTATTATAATTAATTGAAGAGTATTATTAATATTAATTGAAAAATTCTATTGATATTTTATTAAAAAAATTATATTATTAAAAATAGTAGTGTACATGGTGGGTGGATATGCCCTTTGTACTAATTATTAAGATGTTAAAATACATTGAAGGAGGAGAATACCTTGCTTGAAATAAAATCAAACGACGAAAAAACCCCTGCAAGAATTCTTGTAATTGGAGTAGGTGGAGCTGGCAATAACGCAGTAAATAGAATGATAGATGAGAATGTGGAGGGTGTTGAATTAATAGCAATCAACACTGATAAGCAGATTCTGTCACAAAGTAGAGCTACTACTAAGATTCAGATTGGTGAGAAGCTTACTAAGGGACTCGGTGCAGGTGCTAAGCCTGAAATTGGTGCTAGCGCAGTAGAAGAAAATAGAGAAGAGATTACTGATATCATGAAGGATGCCAATATGGTATTCGTAACTTGTGGTATGGGTGGTGGTACTGGAACAGGTGCTGCTCCAGTAGTTGCTGAAATCGCTAGAAATCTTGGCATACTTACTGTTGGTGTTGTTACTAAGC
The DNA here is from genome assembly GCA_029338675.1 of Lachnospiraceae bacterium. Lineage (GTDB taxonomy): Bacteria > Bacillota > Clostridia > Lachnospirales > Lachnospiraceae > Coprococcus_C. The sequence goes on along the minus strand of JAQYAV010000010.1, from coordinate 28,892 downwards.
CTTTCTCATTTGAAGGAAAGCCTAGAATGAACAACGCAGTTAATGGTATTGCTAAGCTTAAAGAGAATGTTGATACACTTATTGTTATTCCTAATGATAAGTTATTACAGATATGTGATAAGCGTACAAGTATTCCAGAGGCACTTAAGAAGGCAGATGAAGTTCTTCAGCAGGGTGTTCAGGGTGTAACTGATCTTATCAATAAGCCAGGTCTTATTAATCTTGACTTTGCTGATATTCAGACTGTAATGAGAGATAAGGGTATTGCTCATATCGGTATTGGACGTGCAAGTGGTGATAATAAGGCTGTTGACGCAATTAAATCTGCAATGGACAGTCCATTACTTGAGACTACAGTTGCAGGTGCAACAGATATTATCGTTAACTTCTCTGGTAACATTGGTATTGTTGAAGCATACGATGCTATTACATACCTTACAGAGGTTGCTGGAGATACTGCTAATATTATCTTCGGTACAGTTGATAATGACGTTATGGGAGAAGATGTATGCATTACAATTATTGCAACAGGAATTGAAGGAAATGTTGGTACATCAACAGCAACTGTTACAATTCCTACATCTCAGGGAGCTGCTCCTAAGGTATCTGTTTCACCAATTGGTGGTGCACCTACTTATTCAGGTCAGCCAATAACAGGTGCAACTAATAGTGCGAATAAGTTGTCTTTCTTAAAGACACCTGCTTCTACAACAACAGCTACTCCTAAGCCAGCTGCAAAGCCAGCTACTACAACTACAACAACTGTTGATTTGAATTCTCCAATCAAACAGTCTCCAGTTAAGCCACAGGCAGGAGCTAATGTTGGAATTAAGATTCCAGACTTCCTTAAGAGAGGTTAGTATATATAACAAAAAAGCATCACTTACGTGATGCTTTTTTGTTATGGCTAATTTTATCTAATATAATTTCAACACTGTTATAACTGTTATATTAGAAAAATTTAATGTTGTTTTTGTTGTATAAAGTATTATTTAATTCGTAATTATATAACGACCTACTAAACAAACCAGAGTCATCTGATGAGTCAGAGTCGTATTTGCCTATGTTAGAAATAATCTCCATCATATGATCAAAATATTTTATTAATAGTTCATATTCTGAATATGAATAAATTGAATTAATATCTGAAGTGTTGTAATGTTTATAAGCTGAAGTGTTAATCGATTTAAGTAAATCCTGAACACTTTCATAATATGCTTCGTTAGCAGTTTTTGGAGGTGTACCATTTGGAAAAGTTACATCTTGCGACACCATAGAATCTGTTACAACTATGACTTCTGGCTCTTTAGTATTTGAAGGAACATCAACTTTTGTTTGTCCGTTCAATATAGAAACAATATTCTTAACATAATTCTGTGTTTCTTCAAAGGGAGGTACTCCACCATATTTTTCTACATTCCCAGAACCAGCGTTATACCCAGCTAACATAAGAGGAATATCTCCGTCATACATATCCTGCAAACGACTAAGTAATTTAGCACCGCCCATAATATTCTGATAAGGATCATAAGCATCTGTTACTCCAAGAGATGAAGCGGTAGAAGGCATAAGCTGCATAATGCCCATTGCTCCAACGTATGAAGTTGCATCTGCCTGAAAACCTGATTCCTGGTATGCAACTGCTTTAAGTAAATCTATTGAAACATTGTATGTATTTGATGCTTCTTCGAATATTGCTTCAAGATTCACCTCGTCGTTATCAGATGAAAGCTTTTCTTGTTCTCTAACTAATATATCGTCGAAAGAGTTTGATATGGAATTAGTGCTGTTAGAAATAGTCTTGATTTGGTTATTAAATTGTCCCAGCCCATCTATATAAATCATAACAAACCTCCTACATTATTCGTATGATAATAAAATACATATTTATCAAAGTATACCACACATATTTTATATAGACAACTTACGATTAATAATTTATACTATGTGGAGAGAAAAGCAATGAACTTATTATATAGAGAAACGGTTTTTCAATATGCTATTATATATTATATTGGGAAACAGTTTTTTCAATTTGCTATTATATATTATATTGAGAAACGGGTTTTGCAAGATGCTATTATATAATGTGGGGATTATACTGTGAAGCTGGAGGTATTATGGATAATAAAAAAACTCTTAATGAGATTGGCATTAAATATGCAATAATGGCTGTAATTGTTTTGTGTGTACAGTTTTTTTCTGCATTTTTACTTAAAAAATACAATATGGAATGGTTAAAGGAAAATGTTGTATTTGCATCTTATATACTATCTATAGTATGCAATGATTTTCTGGCATTGTTAATCATATTGGTGTTAACTAAAAATATGCCCAAATGTAACTTTCCTAAGAGAAAATTAGGTGTAGGAAATGCACTTACTGTTTATTCCATTAGTATTAGTATTGTATTAGTTGGTGGTTTACTTGGTAATTTTCTACAGATAATTATTACTGGAAAGGTTGGAAATGCTGCAGGAGATTTAATTTCAAGCGGCTCTAACTTTATTCTTGGTCTTGTTTCAGTTGGAATAATTGCTCCAGTATTTGAAGAATTAGTTTTTAGAAAGATATTGATTGATCGCTTAGGCATGAGCGGAAAATATATATCAGCAGTTGTCTCAGGTCTTTTCTTTGGGCTGTTTCATGGTAATCTTTCTCAGTTCTTTTTTGCTGCATGTTTAGGATTTTTATTTTCTTCTGTATATATAAGAACTGGAAGAATTATTTATACAATTTTATTTCATATGGCAATCAATATGCCATCGGCAATTATTAGTAATATCTCAACTAATGCAATGGCGATGTATTCTCTTTATATGCTTTTGATGGCATTTGTTGGTTTCTTTATGTTATTTATGAAGCTTGATTTTATTAGATTACGAAAGATAGATGAACAAGAGGGTAACACTGATGTGAAGGTTTATAAAACTGTGTTTACAAGTTGGGGAGTTTGGGCATTTATTACAGTATGTGCAGTTGTGTTCTATTTAACATATTCTTGACATTTTTACTAATTAAATGTATTCTAACTATTAGTTGTTTAACGAGTTATTAAATTAATTATTTACTATTTAATTTAACGAGTTATTTTATTATTTAATTAGTTGTTTGCTGTGTTATTTATCAAGTAATTTAACAAATTATTTATCAAGTTATTTTATAAGTTATCTATTAGGAAGTATTAGGAGAACGATTCTTTTGTACTGAATTTATATTCGCGAAAGTATAATCTTTCGTCTCTATTAATTATAGATGGGGGCGAGAGATTTTTTATTCATATTTAGGAGGACCTTATGGAAAAATTATACAATCCAAAAGTAATTGAAAAAAAATGGCAGAGCTATTGGGAAGAAAATCAGACATTCAAGACAGATGTTTGGGATTTCTCAAAGCCAAAGTATTATGCACTTGACATGTTTCCGTATCCATCAGGAGTTGGTCTTCATGCAGGACATCCAGAAGGATATACAGCAACAGATATTATGTCTAGAATGAAGAGAATGCAGGGCTATAATGTTCTACATCCAATGGGTTATGATTCATTTGGTTTACCAGCTGAGCAGTATGCTGTTTCAACAGGTAATCATCCTAATGGATTTACTCAAGAGAATATTGAAACATTTTCTAAGCAGCTTAAAGAGCTGGGCTTTGACTATGACTGGTCTAAAATGATTGCTACTAGTGATCCATCCTTCTATAAATGGACTCAGTGGATTTTTAAGCAGCTTTATTTAGATGGCTATGCAAAGTATGTTGACATGCCAGTTAACTGGTGTGAAGAGCTTGGAACAGTATTATCTAACGATGAGGTTATTGATGGTAAGTCTGAGCGTGGTGGATACCCAGTTATTCGTAAGAATATGAAGCAGTGGGTTATTGATCAGCCTGCATTCGCAGAGAAGCTTCTTGAAGGCTTAGAGGAGATTGACTGGCCAGAATCAACTAAGGATATTCAAAGACATTGGATTGGCAAATCAGAAGGTGTTGAGGTTGACTTCCAGATTGTTGGCGGAGGACAGTTCTCAATCTATACAACTTGTATTGAAACAATTTATGGTATTACATTTATGGTTCTTGCTCCAGATGGAGAAATTGTTAAGAGCTTAATGCCTCGTATTCAGAATAAAGAAGAAGTACAGGCTTATATTGATGAAACTCTTCGTAAAAATGATATGGATCGTACAGAACTTAACAAGACTAAGTCAGGTTGCGAGCTTAAGGGTGTTACATGTATTAATCCTGTAAATGGCAAGGAAGTTCGTATGTTTATTGGCGATTTCGTTCTTGCTAGCTATGGAACAGGTGCTGTTATGGCGGTTCCTTCACATGACCAAAGAGACTTTGAGTATGCTATTGCACATAATATTCCTATGATTCAGGTTATTGAGGGTGCAGATGTAAGTGAGCACGCATTTGAAAAACAGGATTATCTTGGTAAGGGCTGCAAGCTTATTAATTCAGAGGAGTTTACAGGCCTTACAGTTGAGGAAGCAAAGGTAGCTATTACAGATAAGTTAGTTAAGCAAAATGTTGCGAGAAAGAAGGTTAACTATCATTTCCGTGAGTGGATATTTGCAAGACAGAGATATTGGGGTGAGCCAGTTCCTGTTGTACACACTGAAGATGGAAATATACACGTTCTTGATGATAGTGAGTTACCACTTATTCTTCCTGAGCTTGAGGATTACAAGGGTAAGAATGGTAAAGCTCCACTTGAAAATGCTACTGAATGGAAGCAGTATGATAATAACGGAATTAAGGGTGTTCGTGAAACATCTACAATGCCAGGTAGTGCAGGTTCAAGCTGGTACTATATGAGATATATTGATCCAGAGAATGAGAATGCAATCGCAGACCCTAAGCTTTTAGAGCATTGGCTTCCAGTTGATTTATATATAGGTGGACCAGAGCATGCAGTAGGTCACTTAATGTATTCAAGAATTTGGAATAGATATTTATATGATAAGGGAATGTCGCCTGTTAAGGAGCCATTTAAGAAGCTTGTTCATCAGGGTATGATTTTAGGTTCAAATGGTATTAAGATGGGTAAACGTTTCCCAGAGTTTGTGGTTAACCCAAGTGATATTGTAAGAGATTATGGTGCTGATACTTTGAGACTTTATGAGATGTTTATGGGACCTCTTGAGGTTTCTAAACCATGGAGTCAGCAGGGTGTTGCAGGTGCAAGAAAGTTCATAAATCGTGTTTGGACATTCTTCACTAATCCAGAGAATATAAAGGAAGATAATAAGGCATCATTAGAGAAGGTTTATAACCAAACTGTTAAGAAGGTAACAGAGGACTTCGAGAAGCTTGGATTCAATACTGCTATTAGCCAGATGATGATTTTTGTAAATGCACTTTATAAGGAAGGCTCTTGTCCAAGAGAATATGCAGAGAATTTTGTTAAGATGTTCTCTTGTATTTGTCCTCATGTTGGAGAAGAAATGTGGCAGGAGTTAGGTCATGAAGGAACAATTGCTTTTGAAACATGGCCAACTTATGATGAAAATGCAATTAAAGAGGATACTGTTGAAATTGGTGTTCAGATTAACGGTAAGTTAAAGGGAACAGTTGCACTGGCGGTTGATGAAGAAAACGATAGTGCAATTGCAAAGGCAAAAGAGCTTAATTCTGTTAAGAATGCTATAGAAGGAAAAACTATAGTTAAAGAAATCTATGTTAAGGGAAGAATTATTAACATAGTAGTAAAATAGACATAGTATTTATTGGGAGAACTCGTTTGAGTTCTCCTTTTTTTACATTGATAAGATTATTAAAAAAATCTAAAATAGCAATATATGAATATTGAAATTATAGGTTATTAACTATTTGAAGGGTAAATGTATGTTTAGTTATCAAATATTGTTATATATATATCACTTTTTGCCAAGTTTTTTTGATGTTGCTATTTTCGATTGACATATATTGCTATTATGTGTAAATAATATATTTAGATTGAATAATAGGATTTTGTTTTATAGAGTGTAGAGTAAAATAACAATTAGGGGAATGTTATTTTATTTTTGAAAGGCTATGTTTTAGAAATAAATATTGAAGGGGTATGAAAATGTTTCGAATTGCTGTATGTGATGATCAAAAGCAGATTGTTGAGCAATTAAATGGAATCATATCGGATAGCCTGTCAAAGACATCGCTAGAATATAGTGTCGATGATTATTACAGTGGAGATTCATTTTTGCAGAATGATAAAGAATATGACATTGTATTTTTGGATATTGACATGCCAGGAATAGACGGAATTGAGGTTGGTAGGATTCTTAAGCAATATCATAAGTCGTGTAAAGTTGTAATGGCTACTAGTTTGATTGAACGTTTTAAGGATGCATTTAGGATTAATGCATTTCGATTTGTTACAAAACCATTTATGATTGAAGAGATTAATGAAGCTTTGACATCTGCTATTGAGGTTGAAGAAAAAAACGAATGTATAGAACTATATTATCAGAGGATTCCTTGTGAAGTGCCACTTAAGGATATTCAATATATTAGAGCGTATAATGGTTATTCAGAATATATTGTTGGAAAAAGAATTTTTAGAAGTGAGCAATCTCTTTCGACACTTGAAAAGATATTGAATTCACAATATTTTGTAAGGGTACATAGGCAGTATATAGTCAATATGCGCTGGATAGATGACTATTATGGTGGTGAAATTGAGATTGCAGGGGATAAGCTTCCTGTTTCTAAACGTAAATGTAAAGAGTTTGAACAAGAATATATTAAGTTTGATTTGAAGAATAATCGGAGCGTTTGATTATGGTAGAAAAGCTTGGTCTGATGTACATTATTGAAATAGTAATGTATTATTTGGTGTATTATATAATTTATGGACGATGGATTAAGCGCTATTGGATACCATTATTTGGATTACTAACGTATTATATATTGGTGTTTACTGGCGTGATTTCAGATAGTCTTACATCAATTGTAATGACTAATTTAATTGCAGCGGCAACTGTGTTTATTTTGCCAAGAGTAAATATGCGACAAAGAATTATTAGCGCATTTATGCTTATTTTCGTGTTCAGCTGTGTTTTTAATTTTATGTTCACTGTCGCTGACGGAATTAGCTTTTTTGACAGAAGAAAAATGTTATTAAGTGGTTCGTTAAGTGAATATAAAGCTCCTACCTTAGGAGAAAAATGTTATACAATTTTATTGGTTCAGCTTATTTTAGTTCTATGTATTATTGGATTTAAGAGATATATATCAGACAATATAAAAGAAAAATTGTATTCGATTTTACAAAAAAAATTTGTATTAATATTTTTGTTTAGTGGCTTATTAATGACCTTTACAATCTCGGGAGTGGACTGGATTAGAGATGATTTGTCAGGTTCTGGTGCAGTTGAGGTTATTACAGGAATGCCAGGGGGGAAAGGAATATGGTTTTATATTTTGTCCCTTGTAGCAAGTGCATTATTTCATTTGTGTTTATGTGTATGGGGGATGTTCACAATATACACAGATAGCATAAATAAAAAAATGGAACATATGATAGATAATGAAAAGGCTCTTGGACGTATGCAAAAAAGCTATTATGATGCTTTGCTTGAGAAAGAGGCAGATACAAGAAAATATAGACATGATATGATTAATCACATGATATGTCTTGATGAGATGGTTAAAAACGAAAAATATGACGAAGTAAGAACGTATATAAGAGATATGTGTGATGGATTGAATAATATACGTAATAAAACGTATTCTGTTGGTAATGATATTATAGATATTCTTACAAATCATTATGTCAACCTTGTAGATGAGGAAACAAAGGTATCTGTCACTGGGTTAATGACCTGTGATATTGATTCAATGAAATTATGCACAATATACTCTAATTTGTTGCAAAATGCAGTTGAGGAGTTAGCTAAATGCGAAGGAGAACGTCTCCTTGATATATCCTTTACCCAAGGGGAAAAATATATTAAGATTAGTATTTCTAATTCTTTATCTGAGGAGAATGATGAAGAATTACATACAAGTATTCTTAGTACCAGTGTCCTTAGAATGAAAAGCTTTAAGTCTACAAAAAAAGACAAAGGTAATCATGGCTTAGGTCTTAAAAACGTTAAAAAGACAATAGAGGATATGAATGGAAGATTTGAGGTTAGTAAAGATAATGGCTTGTTTAGAGTAAATGTATACTTGAAGACGTGATATTTGCTGCTTTTTTGTACATATTGCCGATGCAAATAGCCCGCAATTTTTGTGCGGGCTATTTTTTTTGTAAAAAGTCACATAATAAAAAACAGATAAACGTTTAACGTTAACCATTTTAACTAAACGTTAACGGAGTTATTATTGAAGAATACTCTTTATACTGATAAAATCAAAAACAGTTAAGACAAGTTAATTAATGAAAATTAAATAGTAAGCAATATAATATGCGTTTCCTTTGGAAATGTATAAAGACTAGATAAATTATTTTTGCGGTATAAAACTATTTTTGAAAAAACTCATACCGGTATGTACTCGTAGTTTTACAAAGATAGGTTTATATAAATATATTATTTAATGAGAAGGATGGGGTATTAAAATGAAAAAAATTAATGACAAAATTGAATTTGGTGCAGAAGTACAGTGGGTAAGATCAGGTGTAAATCCTTGCAGACTTTCACATTTTGATTATTCAACAAAGCAGCAGAAGTATGAATATACTACAGAAGTATACAGATGGGGATATAGATAGGATTATATTATAAATATTAATTTGTAATATACATAATAAATGGTGTGTTATGAGCCGGCATAATACACCATTTATTAGTTTGTACACAGTTCGTATTATGCGAGGAGAACATATATGGAATGGAACAAAACAATAAGATATTGTAAGGGCTTTTATAAGATTGAGAGAGAAAATAGAGTAATAGCAGCCAACATTCTTTTTGGTAATAATGTAAAATTATCTAAAGAATGTTTTGAATTGATTGATGATTGTATTGAAAAAAAGGTGAAGGTTGATGAGTATTTTGCGGAGTATTCATTTGAAGATAGAGAGTATATATATAAGCTTATAGAATTACTTATGGCAAGGCAAATAATTGCTGATGGAAATTCATTAGAGGAATGGGAAAAGAAAAAAACGGTATCATTAAAAATTACTAATAGATGTAATTTGAGATGCGTTCATTGTAGTGTTGATTGCAGACCTGATAGTGATAAGGAAGAATTATCAACAAGTGAATGGAAGCAGGTTATTGATAAATTAGATAATAAATATATAGCAGGCATTGTTTTTACTGGTGGAGAAGCCATGTTTAGAAACGACTTTTTTGAATTAGCAGAATATGCAAAAGAAAAAGTTGATGTTAGAATGACATTAATGACAAATGGAACCCTTATCACAGAGAATAATGCAGACAAGTTAATGGAATTGTTTGATGATTTTTCTTTTAGTATAGATGGAGCTGACGAGGAATCCTGTGGGAAGGTTCGTGGCAAAGGTGTTTTCGACAAAATAATGCGTGGAATTAATTTGTTGAGACAAAGAGGGATGGTTGATTATTCAGTTTCATTTACAGAATTAAAGATAAACAGTGACAAGAAAGAGAAATTCATAGAACTTGCGAAAAATATCGGTGCAGAACCAATGATTAGAAGATTTGAAACATATGGCAGAGGTGCAGATAATAAAGAGCTGTTGGAGATTCCAGACGACAGCAGATTTTCTCCATATAAAATATTCAATGAAGAATTGTTAGAAATGAAATCAATACCACCTCATTTAATGCCTTCCTGTATTAATTGTGATGCTATCCAAAATAAATATGCTATATGTGAAAATGGCAATATTTACCCTTGCTTAGTATTAGAGCTTGATGAATTATGTCTTGGAAATGTAAAGGATATTGAATCCTTAAATGATTTTTTTGAAAATGGAAAAGTATATGAAACAGAAGGCTATAAATATTTTAAGGAATTACACCCTTGTACAAGCAGTCAGTGTAATGCGTGCCCTGCAAAGCTACATTGTACTCAATGTGTAAGAGATGTGTATTTATTAAGACAAAGAGCTGATAAAAAAGAAATATGTGATAATTATGCAAAAGTAATTAAAAAGGTGTGGGATTAGTGAGAAATATTAAAGTAGCTATTTTAGATACAGGAATAGCAGACGAATTAGTTGACAATAGAATAAAGCTTAGAAAACAAATATATTACGATTACTATGATGAGAAAATAGTATATAAAGATAATGCAACTGATTATAATGGACATGGTACTGTATGTGTAAATACAATGTGGTCTGTGTTTGATAATATAGATGTTTATGCTGTTAACGTGATGGGAATATCGGGAAGAGCTAATATTAGAACCTTTGCAGAAGGACTGTCCTTTGCTAAAACATTAGATGTAGATATTATTTCTGTTTGTTCAAGCTTGATTGTAGAAGATGAAGATCCTCAAATTAAGAAAATATGCGATGAAATAACTGCTTCTGGAAAGGTGTTAGTTGCTGCGGTTCAAAATGGAAGAAAGTCAAGTGCAATTGCAAATTATCCAGGGGTTATTGGTGTTTTAGGTGCAAACATAGAGGGGTATAGTTATGCCTTTGATAGAAAAAAAGCTGTGCAAATGATTTGTGATAATAAAAATTATATTGTAGAAGGAAGAAAACTTTTGTGTGAATGTTTTTTGGGAAATAGTAGAGCTACTGCTATTGCTACTGGAATTATTGCAAAACTTCTTTTTGATTCATTCTTATGTGAAAATGACATAAATAATATAGATATTATTGATGCTTTAGAAAAAAATGTTAATAAAGATGTTTGTGAACGTGTTTTTAATGAACAAGAAAAAGAAAGTATTTTAGAGACAAGCTTTGATATAGCTAGAGAAAAATATTTGGTTGAAAACGAGGAAAACTATCACAAACTAATTTATTTATTATGTGAATATTTGGAATGTGATAATTCGGAAATAGTTAGAAAAAACAGATTATGGGATATAAATAATAATTATCTTTTAACAAATATTGGACCATTATTTCAAATATTAAAAGATCGACTAGGCATAAGTATAAAAATGTTAAAGGTTGACAGCTTAGAGTATGCATATACATTGTATGATGCATGTTACAATAGTGTAGGAGCAAAATGTTAAGTTGAATATGAAGTTGAATATGAAGTCGAATATGAAGTCGAATATGAAGTTGAATATGAAAAAGATTAATTTAAAAGAAAATAACGTAACAAATTATATATTAAAATCAAATATTTCTTCTATTATAAAAATTGGTATTTTGAATGTAGCGTCCATGATTGTTTCATTTTCAATTTACTTATTGTATGCATATATAATAGATGGGATAAGTGCCAAGCATATAGGTGCTAAGACATTATTTATCGGAATAATAGGATATATTTGTTTGACATTAGCGCAATCAATAGTTTCTTTCCTAAATAAATATTTATCAACAGTGTTACAGCTGAAAAGTGAAATGAAAATTAGAAGTATGATGGTTGACAAAATATTGAAGAAAAAAGGAAGATATTTTACTGAAACAATTGGTGGCGAATTGTTTGAGCTTGTAATGCAGGATATATCAATAGTAACAAATTTTGTTATAGGTAATATATTCAATATAGTTGGAATTGGACTTAATTTAATTGGAACACTTATCTTTCTGGCGGCAATAAATTATAAAATTGTATTAATTATCGTAGCGATACAGGGACTGTCATATATTGTTCAAAGAATTGTCTCAAAGGGTGTTATTATATTTAGTAAGGATACAAGAGATAATATGGCTGAATATGTATCTAGTATACAGGATTTATTTGAAAATCCATCTGAAATGATTATGTCAGGTCTTAAGAATAGCTTTGTTGAACGAATGGACGAAAAAATGAAGGCAAATTATCGTTTGAATAAACGAATGATTTTGACAAGCATGCTAGGAAATTCTTCTATGGGATTAATATCGCAGCTTACCTTGTGTGCTGTTTTAGGCTTTAGTGGATACAGCATTATGACAGGTGCTATGTCCATAGGTTATTTTGTTACATACATCAATAGTACTAGAGATTTAGTGGGATATTTTGATGGGATGTGGAGTCTTTCTATAGATATGTGTCAGATAAGACCAATGTACGAAAGAGTAAATACAGTTTATTTGGAAAATAGTATTACCCGAAGCGGTGAAATACTTAATACACTTACACCACCGCTGGAATATAAAGACGTAACCTTTGGATACAGTAGAGAACGTAAGATATATGAGAATTTCAGCTATACCTTCGCCTATGGAGGAAGCTATGGAATAGTAGGACGAACAGGAGAAGGAAAAAGTACATTAGTTAAGCTTTTGTACGATTTGTGGACACCAGAAAAGGGGTCTGTTAAACTAGGAGGAACAGAGTGTAAGAACCTATCGGTGGAACAAATAAGCAGATATGTTAGCTATGTTTCTGCACAATCAATAGTTTTGCAAGATACAATATATAATAATGTGGCCTTTGGAAATGGCAATATTTCTAGAGAAGAGGTATGTGCGGCGCTTAAAAAAGCTTGCTTATTAGATGAGGTTCTTGGAATGGAAGGTGGAATAGATTCTATTGTAGGAGAAAGCGGCTCTACTTTATCTAATGGACAGCAACAAAGATTAATGTTAGCAAGAGCATTTGCAGGTAAGAAGAAAATATTGATTCTTGATGAACCAACTGCTGCACTTGATTCTAAGACAGAACGTATTGTTATGGAGAATTTCTATAAAGAATACAAGGATAAAACATTAATTATAATTACTCACAACGAGAGTATATTATATAATTGTGATTCGGTACTTAGATTAAATGAAGGAAGATTGATTGTAGCGTAAGTATATTATGAATTGTTTGTCTTTATAAATTAATTCACAAACCTATAAAGAATTATAATATAAAAGTAAGTATATGGGGTTTTTACGATAGGTGATTCATTTGCAATGATGTATCTTGTAACGATATGTACTCCATTTGTAATCATTCCAATTTACCAGGTGGTTTATTTAATCGTCATGATAGTAAGAAAGATTAAAAGAAAGAAGGGAAGTGGAGTAATAATATCAACATGACGATATAGAAAATGCAGGGAAGCATAATTGAATAAACGAAAAGTGTTAAGAGTAGTTGATTTAGTGATAAGTCAGCTACTTTTTTTATGCTATATTATCTTGCATTTGCTTGATTAACAAGTATTTATGTAATATAATTATACTTTAATATACTATGTTTTCTGAGAAAAATATGTTTTAATTAATATGCTATGATTTAAGCATATCAGGAGGAATAAATATGAGATATATTGCAAGTGGAAATGAAATGTCGCGTATTGACGCGTATACAATAGATAATATTGGAATTCCACAGATGGTGCTTATGGAAAGAGCTGCACTTGAGATATGTAAGGCAGTAACTAGCAAATTTGATTCAAAAAGCAGAATTTTGGTTGTGGTGGAAAGTGGTAATAACGGTGGAGATGGTATTGCTGCAGCAAGAATGTTGGTTCAGATGGGATATACGGTTGAAGTATATTGGTTGAACAAGCTTGCTAATAAGAGCGAAGCATTTATGCACCAGTATGATATAGCTAAGAAGGTTGGCGTTAAAATTGTTGATGAAGTATTAAATTATGGCTACGATGTTTTGATTGATGGAATATTTGGCTGTGGTCTTAACAGAGCTGTTATTGGAGGTCATGCAGAGGTCATTCACATGATGAATGATATGGATGCATATAAGATTGCCATAGATATTCCTTCGGGAATTGATTCAGATACTGGTTTTATTTTGGGTACTGCTGTAAAGGTTAATGAAACTATTACATTTGGGCTTATGAAGCTTGGACTTTTGAATGGCAAGGGAAATGAATACGCAGGAAACGTTAAGGTGGTTGATATTGGGTTCCCTAAGCAGGCAATTGATTTTATTTCACCAAAGCTATTTACTTATGATGAGGAAGATGTTGATAAATTATTACCATTTAGAAGAGCTGACAGCCATAAGGGAAGCTATGGTAAGATTGGTGTTATTGGTGGCTGCAAGAATATGGCGGGAGCTGCTATGTTTGCAGCTGAGGCAGCTTATAGAATGGGATGCGGTTTAGTAAGAGTATGCACTGTAGAGGATAACAGATATATATTACAGACTAAGCTCCCAGAGGCAATGCTTACAACGTATAATCCAGATTCTAAGGAATCTACAAGAGAGGGCGTAAAGGCTGTTATGGAGTGGGCTGATGTTATTGTTTTAGGCCCAGGACTTGGTGTGAGTGATTGCTCAAGATATATAGTAGAGAAGGTTTTTAGAGATTTTGAGAAGACAATAGTCTTAGATGCAGATGGAATTAATATAGTAGCTGAGAATGTTGAAATGCTAGACAATACAAAGGCAAAGGTTGTTGTAACTCCTCATTTGGCAGAGATGTCTAGATTAACAAGTATGAAGACTGGCGAGATTAAAGAGTCAAAATATGATATTGCTAAACATTTTGCTAAGGAGCATAATGTAACAGTTGTTCTCAAAGATTCTAGAACAATAGTATCTAATGGAGAAACAAAAGCATATATTAATATTACAGGTAATAATGGTATGGCTACAGGTGGCTCTGGAGATGTATTGTCAGGTATAATTGCAAGTCTATGTGGTCAGGGTCTCGATATATATGAGGCAGCTAAGCTTGGTGTATATATTCATGGCTTGGCTGGACAAAAAGCAGCAATTATTAAAGGCAAGTATAGTATGATTGCTAGCGATATAGTCAAAAGTATTATGAAGGTTTTAGAGGGAGATTATTATGCAGGCTAATATTGGATACAATAGAGTATTTGCCAGAATTGATATGGATAATCTCAGATTTAACTTATTCCAGATGAAGAAAAGAGTTAAGCCTGATATGAAGGTCTTGGCAGTAATAAAGGCAGATGCATATGGTCATGGGGCTGTTGAGATTGCTAAGAGAATAGGAGATATTGCTGATTATTATGGCGTTGCAACAATTGATGAGGCAATTGAACTTAGAAATGCTGGAATTGACACACCTATATTAATAATTGGTTATACAGATTCTAGTGATTACAAGAAACTAATAAAATATGACATTACTCAAACAGTATATGATGTTGAGGAATGTAAGAAAATGTCTGATTTGGCTGTTTCAATGGGTCAAAAGGTTAAGGTGCATATTAAGGTTGATACTGGTATGTCAAGAATAGGCTTTGAGGTATCTGAAGAAGGCGTCTCTAAAGCATTAATATTAAAGGATTTAGAGGGACTTGACATTGAGGGTATATTTACTCATTATGCTAAAGCAGATGAGACAGATAAAACATTTTCTATGCTTCAAAAGGATAGATTTAAGTGGTTTATCCAACAGATGAACGAGGCAGGTGTTTCGTTTAAGCTTAGACATATTGATAATAGCGCAGGAACAATGGATTTAGATGATGATGAATTTGATATGGTAAGACTTGGAATCGTTACTTATGGCCTTTATCCATCTGATGAGGTAGACAAATCAATTTTACTTAAACCAGTTATGTCGCTTATATCACATGTTATTCATGTTAAGATGCTTGATGAGGGTGTTGGAGTAGGCTATGGTGGAACATTTGTTACAAGTAGAAGAACTAAGGTGGCAACAGTTGCTGTTGGCTACGCAGATGGCTATCCAAGAGCTCAATCTAATGTTGGTAAAGTAATAATTAATGGTCAATATGCCAACGTTATTGGAAGAGTTTGCATGGATCAGCTTATGATTGATGTTACTGATATTGATGATGTAAAGGTCAAAGACGAAGTAATATTAGTTGGAAAATGCGGTGACAAATGTATAGGTGTTGAAGAGGTTGCAGCTCCAGCAGCAAGCTTTAATTACGAATTCGTTTGTAATATAGGAAGACGTGTTCCAAGAGTTTATCATGAGAACAATCAAGATACAATTTGTGTAAAGTATTTATTAGCAAATCACAACTAAATTTTTTATTGAATATACTGGTCTTAAATTGGAAATACTTTTAGTAGTTACAAAAACTATAGGAGTGTGGAAATTGATTATTCGAAGAGGCGATATATATTATGCTGATTTAAGACCTGTTGTAGGGTCAGAGCAAGGTGGAATAAGACCTGTTTTAGTAATCCAAAATGAGACAGGAAATAAGCATAGCTCTACAGTTATCGTTGCGGCTATTACATCGCAATTACATAAGGCTAAGCTTCCTACTCATGTTGAACTAGATTCCAGGTATTGCGATATTGCGAAAGATTCTGTTATACTATTAGAACAAGTAAGGACAATTGATAAACAAAGATTAAAAGAAAAGGTTTGTCATTTGGATGGTACAATTCTAAGAAGAGTTAATGATGCGCTTAGAATTAGTCTTGAAATATAAAGGAGAAGTGAATATGTCACAAAATGGGCCCAGTAGCCGAAGAAAATTCTTTTCTAAAAGGCATGAGGATAAGGTAGAAGAAGAAATTTTATCAATGGTTGAGGAAGGATACGAGCAGGGCATAATTGAAGATAGCGAAGCTGAAATGATTTCTAATATCTTTGAATTTAGTGAAAAAGATGCAAGAGATATAATGACCAATAGACAAAAGATAATTGGTATCGAAAATGATATGGTTGTAAAGGATGCCCTTTCCTTTGCAATAGAGAATAATTTCTCAAGATATCCTGTTTTTGAAGAGGATATTGATAACATAATTGGTGTTGTTCATATTAAGGACATGATTGCCGCATATATGATAGATCAGGATACTTCCATAACAAAGGTTATGGAGGAACCATTTTTTATTCATCCTACATATAATATATCCAAGCTGTTACAGGAAATGCAGAAAAAAATGCTGCATATGTCTATTATTGTTGATGAATACGGACAAACAGAAGGCTTAGTTACTATGGAAGATATTATTGAGGAGATAGTTGGTAACATTTTAGATGAACATGATGAGGGCGTTGAGGAAGAGATTAAGTGCATAGGTAAGGACAGCTATATTGTTAGCGGAGGAGCATCATTGGATGATATTTCCGAGTTGATTGATATTGAATTACCAGAAGAAGATTTAGAGACTGTTAATGGCTTTATGTTATATAAGCTAGGAAGACTTCCTTCAAGTGGAGATGAAATAATTCAGATTGAACATGATGGTTACCGATTTACACCAAAAGAAATATGTGATAAGATGATAACTATTGTACAGATAGACAAAATAGAAGAAAACATTATAGAAGATAAGGAGTAATAAAAATGTCAGGACATTCAAAATTTGCCAATATTAAGCATAAGAAAGAAAAAAATGATGCTGCAAAGGGTAAGATTTTTACAATTATCGGAAGAGAAATCGCAGTAGCTGTTAAGGAAGGTGGAGCAGATCCAGCTAACAACAGCAAGCTTCGTGATGTTATTGCTAAGGCAAAGGCAAACAACATGCCTAATGATACTATTGAAAGAGGTATCAAGAAGGCAGCAGGTGATGCAAATTCAGTTAACTATGTATCTATTACATATGAAGGATATGGCCCAAGTGGAACAGCTATTATTGTTAATGCGCTTACAGATAATAAGAATAGAACAGCTTCTAATGTACGTAACGCATTTACAAAGGGTGGCGGAAATGTTGGAACAACAGGTTGTGTATCATATATGTTTGATGAGAAGGGTCAGATTATTATCGACAAGGAAGAGTGCGATATGAATGCAGATGACCTTATGATGCTTGCATTAGATGCAGGAGCAGAGGACTTCGCAGAGGAGGAAGATAGCTTCGAGATTATCACTACTCCAGAAGACTTCACTACGGTAAGAGAAACCCTTGAGAAGGAAAATATTACAATGGCATCTGCAGAAGTTACTATGATTCCACAGAACTATGTAGAGCTTACATCAGAAGATGACATCAAGAAGATGAATAGAATATTAGATATGCTTGATGACGACGATGATGTTCAGAGCGTTTATCATAACTGGGACGAGTAAAATATGTATATCTTGATACCTGTAAACGAAATAGTTAAGGGAGGTAGTGAGATATGGGAATAGTAGGAGTATTTCTTTTGTGGTACTTTTTGGTAGGAAGAAACAATAGAAAAGTATACAAAAAGATGGAAAGCAATTTTCCTGCAATTATTGTTTTTTTGATTTTAGCTGGTGTCTTTGGATCAGTTGTTCCGGCTGCCCTTAGTATACTTTTGATAATAGTAGTTTTAATAGGAATTCCTGTATTGGTTTTATCTTTATTATGTAAGGCTTTGTTTGGTTCTAAATCACTAGAAGAGCCAAGTGCAGCATCTAAAGTAACAAGGGTTGAAAGAACTGAGAACACTAAAAAATATGATACCTCAGGTCTTAGTAAGGCTGTGCCAAAAAGAAAGAAATGTGTTAAGAAATTTAATGAAAAATATAAGCTTAATTTGTCAGATACAGAGATAGAAAGGATTATTGACGCATCTTATGTTAGCGAATTTTGGGCAAGTGAGGTTGCCGCTATGAACAGGGATTATCAATCTGTTGCTGAATGGTATAAAGGTGGTAATGATTGGTTCAGAGTGTATATAAGATCCTTTCCAATTCAAAGCATTTCTTCGGATGAGATGATGCAGTTAAAACATTGTTTAGATAGCTATAACGAAGTTTTTGATTTAGTTGAAAGCAATGATTATGCTGATATTGACGAATGTATTGAAGATGTAAACAATAAATTCTTTACAAACTTTGATGAAATTGGATTTATGATTGCATATAGATTTTTGAGCAAGCATGGAAGAAATGTTAAGCTTCCAGGTGCAAAACTTATTAGAAATGAAACTACCCTTGAGGAATTGCAGAGAAAATATGACGAATTAGAGAAAAGTCAGAAAGAGAAATTAAAGATATAACAATAAATAATATAAAAACAGGGCCTGAATATTATCATAGTGATTGTATTTAGGCCTTTATTTTTGCTTATTATACTTATTATTACTTAAATGCTGCTAAGCAAAAGCGCTTGGAATATATAATGAATAAATTGAATGCTTGATAAATTTATGATACAACTATGTAGTAATATAAATACGAGAAAATATAAGAGGTGGAACATGAAGGTTGTAGTACAAAGAGTATTAGAGGCTGCTGTAAAGGTAGAGGGCAACGTAATTGGTGAAATAAAAAAGGGTTTATTGGTTTTTCTTGGGATAGGTGAAGGCGATACAAAGGAAATGATAGATAAGACCGTTGATAAGCTTATCAAACTTAGAATATTTCAAGATGAAAATGATAAAACCAATTTAAGTATTAAGGACGTAAATGGACAATTTCTAGTTGTGTCACAGTTTACACTTTATGCAGATTGCAGAAAGGGAAACCGCCCAAGCTTTGTGAATGCAGCAAAACCAGATATGGCAGAAGAACTCTACGAATACTTTCTACAACGTGTTGAAAATGAATATGGAAGTGTTCAGTCAGGTTCATTTGGGGCAGATATGAAAATAAGTCTCATAAACGATGGACCGTTTACAATCTTGTGGGAGCTATAATTCTAATTTTAATTGTGATTATAGCACCGAAGCTTACTAAGTTCCTAAAAGAATTATTTAAGAAAAATAAAGATAATGATGATATCTGTGAAACAATAAAAGATGAAAATACAGTTAGTGAAAAGCCTGCAAATGCAAAAAGGTGTAAAGACTAGCAAAAACGTTGAAAATAAAGGGGATTTATGATAAAATATCCTTATATTTTGGTGGGATTTTTATACCCGGTAAGGAGGCTAGCTATGAAGAAAATTGCCTATATTGCGTCAGAGTGCGTTCCGTTTATTAAAACAGGTGGTCTAGCAGACGTTGTTGGTACATTACCAAGAATTTTTGATAAAAAAGAATATGATGTACGAGTGATTATTCCTAACTATATGTGTTTGCCAGCTAAGTATAAAGAAAAGATGAAATATCTTACTCACTTTTATATGGATATTGGTTGGAAACAACAGTATGTTGGAGTTATGTACTTAGAATACGAAGGAGTTCCTGTGTATTTCATTGATAACGAGTACTACTTTAATGGCTTTAGCATTTATGGAGATATTAAATGGGACATTGAGAAGTTCTGCTATTTTAGTAAGGCAGCTCTTTCTATGCTTCAGGCTGTGAATTTCCAGGCTGATATAGTTCATTGTCATGATTGGCAGGCGGGATTAGTTCCAGTATATCTTAAGACTTTATTTGCTAGCAGTCCGTTCTACAGAAATATGAAGTCAATAATGACAATTCACAACTTGAAATTCCAAGGAAGATGGGATGTTAATACAATACAGCAATATTCTGGCTTGCCAGATTATGTATTTACACCTGATAAGCTTGAGATGTACAAGGATGCTAGTATGCTAAAGGGTGGCTTAGTATATGCAGATAAGATAACTACTGTTTCTAATACTTATGCTTATGAGATTCAGACCATGGAATATGGAGAAGGTCTTGAAGGCTTATTAAGTGCAAGAAATCAGTCTTTATGGGGAATAGTCAATGGTATTGATTACAATGACTATAATCCAGCTACAGATACTAAGATTAATACAAAATATACAAAAAATAATTTCAAGAAGAATAAAGTAAAGAATAAACTTGCATTGCAGAAGGAGCTTGGCTTACCAGAAGATCCTAATGCATATATGATTGGTATAATATCAAGACTTACTGATCAAAAGGGTCTTGATTTAGTTGATCAGACTATGAATGATATATGCTTAGATGGAACACAGTTTGTTGTTCTTGGAACAGGGGATTCAAGATACGAGGATATGTTTAGATATTATCAGAGAATTCATCCTGCTAAGGTATCAGCTAATATATATTATTCTGATGATTTATCTCACAGAATATATGCAGCCTGTGATACTATGTTGGTTCCATCTAGATTTGAGCCTTGTGGATTAACACAGCTTATGGCTCTTAGATATGGAACTCTTCCATTAGTAAGAGAAACAGGTGGTCTTAAGGATACAGTTGTTCCGTACAATGAGTATGAAGGAACAGGAACAGGATTTTCATTTGCAAATTACAGTAAATATGAATTGCTTAATACAATTAATTATTCAAGACACATTTTCTTTGATTGTAAGAGTGAATGGGAGAAGATGCAAAAACGTGCAATGGAGCAGGATTATAGCTGGGGGAATTCAGCAAAGATTTATGACCAGTTGTATTCTCAGATTTAGAATAATAATAGTGAATTAATAAAAGGGTGTTTATTTTAGGCACATAGCAGTTGGTTCCTAAATTAGACACCCTAATATTTTGGAGGAAAAAATGGCGTTAGATGGTGTAGTGATTTCTGGCATTATCAGTGAACTAAAACATAAATTGGTTGGTGGCAGAATATATAAAATATA
This sequence comes from Lachnospiraceae bacterium, assembly GCA_029338675.1. GTDB lineage: Bacteria > Bacillota > Clostridia > Lachnospirales > Lachnospiraceae > Coprococcus_C. The sequence goes on along the minus strand of JAQYAV010000010.1, from coordinate 7,509 downwards.
TCAGCCAGAGATTGATGAAATTAATCTGGTTGTAAAAAACAAAGTGGATGATGAAAACATAACAAGCAGATTGGTGCTATCAGCGGATGCAACACTTCCCCTTATGTATTTGAATGATAGAAATAAAGAAAATCCAGCAGTTGCACCTAATTTCTGTATGCTTCTTAGAAAGCATATTGGTAACGGTAGAATTATTGATATAAAACAACCTGAATTTGAAAGAATTGCAGAATTTACGATTGAACATCTTGATGAGATGGGAGATTTATGTACCAAAAAGCTTGTAATAGAGATAATGGGTAAGCATAGCAATATAATATTCGTTGATTCTGACAATGTGATAATAGATAGTATAAAGCATATTTCTCATCAGATTAGCTCGGTAAGAGAGGTATTGCCAGGCAGATGCTATGAATATCCACCTGCAAAGGACAAGAAGAATCCTATGACAATTAGTGAAGAGGAATTTGTTACAGAGGTATTAGCAAAGCCAATAGAACTTTCGAAAGCAATATATACTTCTTTAACTGGAATATCACCAGTAATTGCAAATGAAATATGCTATAGAGCAGGGCTTGATGGAAATGTCAGCACAGATGCACTTACAGCAAGTGATAAGGGGCATCTTTTAGATAGCTTCAAGGAATTGGTTGATACTATACAAGGTGAAAAATACATATCCTGTATTGCATATAACGGATATGAGCCAAAGGAATTCTCCTGCATTAAGCTTACAAGCTATGGCGAGTTTGTTGATAATGATAATATCCCTGCAGCAGATGTGAAGGGGCTTAAGGCTTATGATAGTATTTCAATGCTAATTGCAGAGTATTATAGTGGAAAGAGTGTAATAACTAGAATAAAGCAAAAATCAACAGATCTAAGAAAGATTGTTGCAAACGCAATTGAGAGAACATCAAAGAAATATGATCTTCAGATAAAACAGCTTAAGGATACAGAAAAAAGAGATAAATACAAGGTATATGGTGAATTGATTAATACATACGGATATAATTTGTCAGATGGAGCAAGTGTTCTTAAATGTATTAATTATTACGATGGAAATGAAATTGAAATTCCACTTGATAAAGACTTTTCACCAATTGAAAATAGCAAAAGATACTTTGCAAAATACAACAAACTAAAAAGAACATATGAAGCACTTTCTGTTCTTAGTGTAGAGTCGAAGGAGGAATTAGATTATCTTCTATCAGTCCAAAACTCATTAGAATATGCTAATTCAGAAAATGATCTTGCCCAGATTAAGTCAGAGCTTATTGAAAGTGGATATATAAAGGGCAGAATACAAAACAAAAAAGGCTCCAAAAACGTAAAGAGTAAGCCACTTCATTACATTTCGTCAGATGGATATCATATGTATGTTGGAAAAAATAATTTCCAAAATGAAGAGCTGACATTTGATTTTGCTAATGGCAGTGATTTGTGGTTCCATGCTAAGCAGATGCCAGGCTCACATGTTATTGTAAAGACAAATGGTGAGGATTTGCTGCCAGATAGAACCTACGAGGAGGCTGCAAGGCTTGCTGCATATTATTCTACCGGAAGAACTGGCTCAAAGGTAGATGTTGATTACACTGCAAAGAAAAATCTTAAGAAACCTCCAAAGGCAAAACCAGGATATGTTATTTATCATACTAATTACTCTATGACTATCGAACCAGATATTCATGGAATAAAAGAAGAAAAATGATTGATAATGTGAAAATATGATAGGGTATTTATTTTTGAGATTATAGAATATTTGTTTTTTGATATTAAGAAATATTTGCTTTTGATTTTGAAAAATAATTGCTTTTGATTTTGAAAAATAATTGCTTTTGATTTTGAGAAATATTTGCTTTTGATTTTGAAAAATAATTGCTTTTGATTTTGAAAAATATTTGCTTTTGATTTTGAGAAATATTTGCTTTTGATTTTGAGAAATATTTGCTTTTGGTTTTGAAGAATATTATGTTTGCATTTTCCTCGCTAATATAATATAATAGTATGAACTATCGAATAAATTTCAATAAAATAATTATAGGTGAAATCATTGATTAAAAGTATGACAGGCTTCGGAAGAAGCGAGATAATAAACGAAGAAAGAAAAATAATAGTAGAAATTAAAGCTGTTAATCACAGATATTGTGATCTTAACATTAAGATGCCAAGAAAGTTTAATATGTTCGAGGCTAATATTCGTAATCTGCTTAAGAAATATATCCAAAGAGGTAAGGTGGATTTATTTATAACTTACGAGGATTATTTAGATACAGGAGTTAAAGTAAAGTATAATAAGGATGTTGCAAGTCAGTATATTGAATATTTAAGACAAATGTCAACAGAAAATAATATTATAGATGACATTAAAGCAACTGTAGTTGGAACTTTTCCTGATGTATTTTCTGTTGAAGAGGGAGATTCTAATGTAGAAGCAGCTTGGCCTTATTTAGAAGAGGCAATTATTATTGCAGCAGAGAAGTTTGTTTTGGCAAGAGAATATGAGGGTGAGAATCTTAAGAAGGATTTACTTGAAAAGTTAGATTCAATTAGTGATATGGTAAGCCAGATTGAAGAAAAGTCACCACTTATTATTGCTGAATATCGCAAGAAGATTGAAGAGAAGATTGCAGAGCTTACAGATAATGTAATGTTAGATGAACAAAGAATAGCTACTGAGGTGACAATTTTTGCAGATAAGATATGTGTTGACGAGGAGATGGTTAGATTAAGAAGCCATATTGATAGCACTAAGGCAATTCTTGAAGAGGGCGGTTCTGTAGGAAGAAAGCTTGATTTTATTGTTCAGGAGATGAATAGAGAAGCTAATACAACTCTTAGTAAGGCTGGTTCGTTGTTTGTAGCTGATATGGGAATTAATCTTAAGACAGAGATTGAGAAGATAAGAGAACAGATTCAGAATATAGAATAGTAGCATAGAAAGGTGATGTGACATGGACAAAAAAGGATTTTTGATTGTTATTTCTGGCTTTTCAGGTGCTGGAAAAGGAACTGTTGTGAAGAAGCTTGTTGAGAAATATGGATATAGTTTATCTGTATCTGCAACAACAAGAGAGCCAAGAGAAGGAGAAGTTGACGGACGTGAGTATTACTTTAAGTCGGTTGCTGATTTCCAGAACTTGATTGATTATAATGGATTTATTGAATGGGCACAGTACGTAGACAATTATTACGGTACTCCTCGTAAGTTTGTAGAAGATGAGATGAACAAGGGCAATGATGTTATCCTTGAAATCGAAGTACAGGGTGCTATGAATGTAAAGAAACAGTATCCTAATGCAATATTAATATTCATTACTGCTCCGTCTGCAACTAGTCTTAGACAAAGACTTGCAGGAAGAGGAACAGAGACAGAAGAAGTTATTAACAAGAGAATGAAGAGAGCCATCGAAGAATCAAAGGACATAGATGCTTACGATTATATTATTGTTAATGATGACTTAGAAGAGTGTGTTGATGCAGTTAATTCGGTTATTGTAGGCAAAAAGAGCTTACGCGAAAATAATCTTGAATTCATAGAAGAAATACGTAAAGAATTAAATGAGTTATAGGTAAGAAGGGAGATTATTATGTTACATCCATCATATTCAGATTTAATGGAAGTTGTTAATAGTGAGGTTGAGCCTGGCGAACAGCCAGTAGTTCAGAGTAGATATTCAATTGTTATGGCTACTTCAAAAAGAGCTAGACAGATTATTGGTGGAGACGAGCCATTAGTACCAGCTAAGGGTAAGAAGCCACTTTCAATTGCAGTAGAAGAATTGTATAGCGGTAAAGTAAAAATCGTGGGTGACGAGGACTAATCGAAATGCCATGTTTTGACAAGAGCTATACACATAATAAGCTTTTGTAACTAAGCAATGAAACATAGGGTAGATTTGGCGATTTAGCATATCTTGTTTTTGCCGGATTTACCCTTTTTGTTCTTTTTTGTCGGGAGGTCATATATGAAGCTAAGAGAACTTGTTAATGGATTAGATTATGAAGTGCTTCAGGGTAATTTGGACGTAGAGGTTCGTGATATAAAAAATGATTCAAGAATAGTTGAAGCAGGCGATTTATTTTTCTGCATTACTGGAGCAGTGTCAGATGGACATAAATATGCGAAGGACGTATCAGATAAAGGCGCTGGTGTTTTGATTGTTGAAAAGCCAGTTGAGGTAAATAACAATGTCTGTGTAATAAAGGTGCAGGATACTAGATATGCTATGGGCGTAATAAGCTCTAGATTCTATGGAGAGCCTTCTAAGAAGCTTACAGTAATAGGAATAACAGGTACAAAAGGAAAAACAACAACTACATATATGATACGAGAAATGCTTATGGCGGCAGGTCATAAGACTGGATTAATTGGAACAATTGAAATAATTGATGGAGTAAAAACTATTCCAGCAAAAAATACTACACCTGAATCAATGGCATTACATAAATATCTTAAGAATATGGTTGATAATGGTTTGGATTCTGTAGTTATGGAGGTTTCATCCCAGGGACTTATGTTAGACAGAGTAGCTGGTGTTGATTTTGATTATGGAATATTTAGCAATTTATCACAGGATCATATAGGACCAAATGAACATAAGACCTTTGAAGAATATAGAGACTGGAAGGCAAAATTATTTGGAATGTGTAAGGTCTCTATCATTAATACAGATGATAAATATTCAGATATAATGATTAAGAATTCAACTGGAAGAGTTGTAACCTTTGGTAAGAATAGTGAATGCGATTATGCATACAGCAATTGCAATTTATACACATTAGATGGAGTGCTTGGAATAAAGTATCATTTATCAGGCAAGATAACTGATGAGATAACTGTTGATATGCCAGGAGAATTTTCGGTACATAATTCTTTATCAGCAATTGCAGTGGCTGATTTGATGCAGGTGCCATTTGAGGATATTAAGAAGATTCTTACTACAATTAAAGTAAGAGGTAGAGTTGAAATGATTCCTATATCAGATGAATTCACTCTTATGATAGACTATGCACATAATGCAATGGCAATGGAGAGTCTATATTCGGCACTTAAGGTATACAATCCAAAGAGACTTGTGTCTTTATTTGGATGTGGAGGAGATCGTTCTAAGGAGAGACGTTTCACTATGGGTGAAGTATCTGGAAGAATGGCGGACTTTACAATAATAACAAGCGATAATCCAAGAAGTGAGGATCCCCTTATGATATGTCAGGACATTGTTACAGGAATTAAACCTACTAATGGGGCTTATATCGAGATTCCTGACAGAAAAGAAGCAATACGTTATGCCATTATGAATGCACAGTCAGGAGACGTTATTGTATTAGCTGGAAAAGGCCATGAGGATTATCAGGAGATAAATGGTGTAAAACACCATATGGATGAAAGAGATTTAATCAAAGAAGTATTGGAGGAAGAAGATGTCACAAAAATATGCGGATATAATAATAGATATTTCGCATGAGGCAATAGACAGGACATTTCAATATATAATTCCTGATGAATTAATTGAACAAATCGAAATAGGAATGATGGTTATTGTTCCCTTCGGTCAAGGAAGCAGAAATAGAAAAGGTTATGTAATTGATATAACTGATACACCTTCCTTTGATGTTGATAAGATGAAATACATTAAAGACTTAGTGGAAAATAGCGTATTAATAGAAGGAAGGTTAATCAAGCTGGCTGCATGGATAAGAAGTCATTATGGTTCTACTATGATTAATGCCATAAATACTGTTATGCCAGTTCGCGAAAAAATTCGAAAAACAAAACAAAAGGTAGTAGCAAAGGAATATGAACTTGCTAATGGACCAGTTCAGGAATTAAGCAATGAGCAAAATAAACTGGTAGAAGAGTTTAGCCTAGACTATGCGCAAGGAAAAAGAAATACATATTTGCTTCATGGAGTTACAGGTAGTGGCAAAACTGAAGTTTATATAGAATGTATAAAAAACATAATAAAAGATGGAAGACAGGCTATTGTTCTTATTCCTGAGATTGGATTAACATACCAAAATGTGGCAAGATTTAAGCAACATTTTGGAGATAGAGTTGCTATAATTAACTCTAAACAAAGTAAAGGTGAGAAATATCAAGAGATGCTTAAGGCAAAAGAGCATCAGGTTGATGTAATAATTGGACCTCGTTCAGCATTATTTACACCTTGTGAGGATTTGGGATTAATAATAATAGATGAGGAGCATGAAGGTGCATATAAAAGTGATCAAACACCTAAATATCATGCAAGAGAGGTTGCCATTGAAAGGGCGAGACTTGAGAAGGCAGCTGTTATTTTAGGCTCGGCAACACCAAGTATTGAAAGCTATGCTATGGCTAAGCTTGGAAAATACAAATTGTGGGAGCTTAAGGAAAGACCAAACAACAAGAAGATGGCAAAGGTTTCTGTTGTGGATTTGCGAGATGAACTTAGACTTGGCAATAGAAGTATAGTAAGTAATAAGCTTTACGAGGCAATAAAGAAAAGATTAGAAAATAAAGAGCAGGTAATGCTATTTATTAATAGAAGAGGATATAACAGCTTTGTATCCTGCAGAGAATGTGGTGAAGTTATAAAATGTCCAAAATGTGATGTTTCCCTATCTTTGCACAACAATGGAATAATGATGTGTCATTATTGTGGACATACAGAAAGGGCTCATAAGGAATGTCCGTCTTGTAAATCTAAATTGATTGGTGGATTTGGGACAGGAACAGAAAAGGTAGAGCAGGAGATAAATAAATTATTTCCAGAAGCAAGAACCCTTAGAATGGATAAAGATACTACAAGTAAAAAAGGTGATCACAGTGATATTTTGACGAAATTCCTTAATCATGAGGCTGACATATTAATTGGAACTCAGATGATAGTAAAGGGACATGACTTCCCAAATGTAACATTGGTGGGAGTTATGTTGGCAGATATGTCATTATATGCAAATGATTATAAGGCAGGAGAAAGAACCTTTGATTTGCTAACTCAGGCAGCAGGAAGAGCAGGCCGAGGGGAGGTTGAAGGAGAGGTTGTAATTCAAACCTATCAGCCTGAAAATTATGCTGTTTTAGCGGCTGCAAAACAGGATTATGAAGGCTTCTATGATATGGAAATGTCCTATAGGAGACTTATGAAATATCCACCTGTTTATAATATGATGGTGGTTCTTATGGTTGGTTCAAATTATGAAGAGGTGTCAGAGGCTTCAAAGGAATTAAAGAATATCTTGATAGGACTGGTAAAAAGAGAGGATAATGTAAGGATAGTCGGTCCAAGTGATGCAACGATAGGAAGAATTAATGATATATACAGAAGGGTTATATATATTAAAGCAGAGGGAATAGAAAAACTTGCTTTACTTAGAAATGCGGTAGAGGAATATGAAAATGAAAGGGTTAATATAATGATAGATGTTAATCCGATGAATATGTACTAGAAAAGGAGATAGCTATGGCGATAAGGAAGATTAGAATTGATGGTGATGATGTTCTTAGAAAAGAATGTAAGGTAG
>JAQYAV010000009.1 GCA_029338675.1 Lachnospiraceae bacterium | reverse complement strand
CTTAAGTTTCGTAGATGAGCTTTGTGCAATCCTGTTGTGTGGATTGTATGCTTATTATGTTTTTCATACCCCTCATTGGTCTGTCAATCGATTGTTTTTGATTACGTTGGGGGTATTTGCTTTTTATCTGGTTTACTCTTTGGCTTCGCATTGTAATACCAAATCAGCAATTGTGACTGATTTTATTATTCAGTTAAAACCTTATTTGGCTTTTTTTACGGTGTATGCATTTGCGCCAGAATTGAATTCCCAAATGAAAAAGAATATCAGATTTCTGACACAAATTTTTGCTGTATATTTGTTCATGATAGGAGTTAGTTTTTTATTCGATGATAAAATCTTGGAGTTATTGATCCATCATCCCTCCCGATTGGCCACAGCATCAACAATTTTGGCCATGTTATATCTTTATTGTAGTGACTATACGACTAAAGACAAAATCATATTTTTAATTATACTAGCTATAGGATTGCTTTCGGGGCGTTCTAAGGCTTATGGTTTTTTTGTGATAGCTACGTTTATTGTGTTTTATGTGAACAATAATTTTAGACTGGAGTTTAATTGGAAAAATACACTGCTGTTTTTAATGGTGACAGGATTGACTATGATTGTAGCATGGGATAAAATTAATCTCTATTTTATTCAAGGTGGATTTGGAGATGGTCGTGAAACCAGTGATTTATATGCTAGAATGGCTTTGTATTATTTCTCTACTTTTGTACTTATGGATTATTTTCCTTTTGGTTCTGGTTTTGCTACATTTGCAACCTTTGCTTCGGGACAATATTATTCATCGCTTTACAATCAATACGGATTGGATATCTTATATGGCTTAACAGAGAATGATCCTAAATTTATGGCTGATACTTATTATCCGGCACTAGCTCAATTTGGGATAGTTGGAGTTTTTTTGTTTTTTCTCTTTTGGCTTACCTTAACAAAGCGAGCTTGTAGATGGTTTATACCGAATGTCAATGTGCAGCAATTTGTAATTGCTATATTGATTATCGGTTTCTTTTTAATTGAATGTACCAGTGATGCTACTATTACACATAATCGAGGATTATTTATGATGATGTTATTGGCTTTGGTATTGAAAGATCTGAAAAAAAACGATTTGCATGTCAATGAAAGTTTTAATTGCTAATAAGTTTTATTATAATCGAGGAGGTGATTGCATCATGTCCATTGGTTTGGAAAAGTTACTTTTGGAAAGAAACCATGAAGTGGCTTTTTTCAGTATGCAATATCCAGATAACTATGCATCGAAATGGCAAAGTTATTTCCCTTCTCAAGTGGATTTTCATGCGGGTGGACTTAAAAATATATTTAATGCTGCTATTCGAATATTTCATTCCTCTGAGGTTGAAAAACAATTTACATCATTGTTGAATGAATTCAAACCTGATATTGTGCATTTAAATAATGTACATTCACAGATTTCCCCAATTATTGGAGAAATTGCACATCGGAAAGGTATTAAAGTTATTTGGACGTTACATGATTATAAATTAGTTTGTCCTACTTATACATGTTTGCGTCAAGGACAGTTATGTGAACTTTGCTTTCAACGTCCTTGGTCTGTATTGACAAAACAATGTATGAAGAATAGTTTGTTTGCCAGCTTGTTAGCATATTTAGAATCGTTGTATTGGAATAAGACTCGTTTAGAACATATGACAGATATGTTTATAGCTCCAAGCCAATTTATTAAGAATACGATGATTAGAGCTGGGTTTTCTGAAGAGAAAATTCAAGTTCTCCCGAATTTTACGAATCGTGTTTTTCCCAAAAGTTGTGTTACTAACAGAAAGGAGTATTATTGTTTTGTTGGCCGACTATCACCTGAAAAAGGTGTTAAAACATTAATTGAGGCCGCACGGAAATTACCTTACGAACTAATTATTATAGGTGATGGCCCTTTAAGAAAGGAGTTATTTTGTAATGAGTCTCGTATAAGATTTGTAGGGTTTAAAGAATGGAAAGACATAGCTACCTATGTATCTGAAGCTAAATTTTTAGTGGTTCCTTCTGAATGGTATGAAGTTTTTGGCCTTACCAATATCGAATCACTCTCTTTGGGTACTCCTGTCTTAGGAGCCAATATTGGGGGCATTCCAGAATTGATCAACGAAACCAATGGCATGTTGTTCGAAGCGGGTAATGTGGAGGATCTGCGTGAAAAAATTGGGCAAATGTTTACGAGAACATTTAATTATACCGATATTTGCAAAATGGCTCGCGAACAATACTCG
>JAQYAV010000008.1 GCA_029338675.1 Lachnospiraceae bacterium | reverse complement strand
GAAATTCTATGAAGTCTTCTTTTGAAATGGGCAGAATAAGCCTGTTACCTACAAATAGAAGAAAGGATAACCATACCTCTTGCTATTAAGTTACTTGTGTTTGCTCTGTAATTCTGTGTCATGATAATGGCCTCCTTTCTGAGTGAATCGTTTTCTTGGTTTCAATAATACTCAGTATAGCACACCTGTCAAGAGGATATATTGAACTGCTGGTTTACTTTTTCCTGCAGGGAGTTAAGCTATCTGATACACATACTATATCGGCTGGGAATGACAAATAGTGACACTCTGAACATATATTTTGTTTTTTATGTGAGCACTTATGTGTATTCTGCAATTTCGACTCTAATCACTCCATGTAATATATGAAGCCAGAGGAAAGGAGAGTAGATAGTAGAGAGATAATATTATAAAACAGATTGCATTTCTGTCACGAAAATTGCATGATAATCGTGACAAAATAAGGAGAGCGGTTTTATGGCAAGCGGCATATATACAGAAATAAAGAAGAGAATAGAGTTGGCTGAACCAGGAACAGTATTTTTAACATCAGATTTTACAGATATTGCGACAACAACAACTGTTAGAAAATGTCTTGGAAGACAAGTTGAAGAAAAGAGTATGCACTTTTGAGGGAAGAAGTTCGTAGACGGAAGAAAAAAGAGAGATAGGTTGTAGGAGGAATGAATGCGTCAGTATCTTATATACTGGCGTTTTTCTTTTGCAAGAAAGTGTCGCCCGTTCAGCGACCAAATAAATAAGGTACAAATATATAATGTAGTTGTAATAAAGAAAAAGATGCAATGAGCCGGAACAGACCGGGGATAGGAGGAGCTATGTACGGAGCAATATTAGGTGATATTATTGGAAGTCCATTTGAGTTTGATAGAGGAGCTAAGACAAAGGATTTTGAACTGTTTACAAAAGGTTGTCAGTTTACGGATGATTCTGTAATGACAGCTGCAATCGCAGAGGCTTTAATTGCTGTAGGTCCGGATGCTACAAAGGAAGAAATTGAGGAGGCTGTGACAGCAAATATGCAGGACTGGGGGAGACGATATCCTCATGCCGGATATGGCGGAAGATTTCGCTATTGGCTCTCAGAACGAAGCCCGAATCCATATAACAGTTACGGAAATGGTTCCGCAATGCGGGTGTCTGCGGTTGGCTGGCTTTATCCAACTTTAAAGAGAACCAGGGAGGTGGCAGCTTACACAGCGGAAGTAACACATAACCATCCGGAAGGCATCAAAGGAGCAGAGGCTACGGCAAGCTGTATCTTTTTGGCAAGGCATGGGGTGAATAAGGATGGTATCAGAGAGTATGTAGGCAAAGAGTTTGGATATGATTTGAATCGTACATTGGATGAAATAAGACCGACTTATCATCATGTGGAAAGTTGCCAGCAAACGGTTCCGGAAGCAATCATTGCGTTTCTGGAGTCTGAAAATTTCGAGGATGCAGTAAGAAATGCAGTCTCACTTGGCGGTGACACGGATACCCTCGCAGCCATAACAGGAAGTATCGCAGAAGCATTTTATGATATGTCAGCGATTTTACGGGCAGAATGCAGAAACCGGGTAAGTGAAGATATCTTACATGTGATGCAGTCATTTGATGAAACCATTGGCAGGAGGATATATCACTCAGATGAATATGAAGATTTATCCGGAAATGCTGCCATTGAGACAGCTATACATCAAATATATGCGAAAGTTGACAAGAATAGCTTTTTGTTTCTACTTACAATGCTTTGTGGGAGAATGAAAAGTAAAGGTCATGTACTGGTTCCTTTTGTAACGGTGGGGGAAGAAATGTTTTCTGATTTGGATGTGTATAATATCAAGGAAGGAGACATACTTACACTGGATCACGATGTCAGATTACACATGGATACCGTGACAGAAGGAAAGGATGAAGAATGGTTTTATTTTTTCACAGGGGAAGAGGAATCAAGGCGAAAACAGTGTGGAAATGTTATCATGTCAATTCCTTTATATGAAATGATGGAGATTGCGTACAAAAGTGATAAGGTACAGGGACTGGTTATTAATCCATTCGGAAAATATGTGCGATTATCGAAGGAACTTTTAGGTTTTATATTAAAGGAATTTAAAGAAAATTGGCAAGAAGATTAGGAGGAATTGCTATGGAACGAACAATCAGAGTAACAGGTAAAGGAAATTTGTCAGTTAAGCCGGATACGGTCAGACTGGTTATGACGATGGAAGGAATGAAGGAAGAGTATGATGCGGCATTGGAAGAGTCCGCTCATATGACAGAAGATCTGAAGCAAATGTTTTCGGACTTAGGATTTGATCGTGAAGATATTAAGACCTTGAACTTTAATGTAAGTGCTGAGTATGAGAGTTATCAGGCAAAGGACAAAAGCTGGAAAAGAAGATTTGAAGGATATAAATATGTGCATCAAATGAAGATTGAATTTCCTGCTGATAATAAGAGACTGGGTAAGGTACTATATAAACTTGGACATTCCCCGGTCAGACCGGAGTTTCGTATAGAATATACAGTAGCGGAGCCGGAAAAGTGCAAAAACGAGCTGCTTAAAAATGCGGTAACAGACGCAAAATCAAAGGCAGATGTACTTTCAAAAGCATCAGGAGTAAGTCTGGGAGAGATTATTACAATAGATTATTCCTGGGCGGAAATAGACTTTGTATCAAGACCAATGGACAAACTGATGCTGGAGGAATGTTGCGTCAGGAGCTGTGAGCCGGATGAAGCTTATGATATTGACATTAACCCGGATGATATAGATGTGACAGACAATGTTACGGTTGTGTGGGAAGGATGATGTAACTAAAACCGGGGACAACACACCGATTGTATGGCTGTTTATACTATCAATTCTTTCCGGAACGGGATTGATTATTACCGTAAAGAAACGCAGAATAAATCCGGATTCATCGAAAAGATAGTTGACAAACAAAATAAGAGAGTGTTATGATTTGTGAAAAATTAACAAAACCGTTGAAGCGGAGATAACGGCAATGATGCCTTTACAGAGAGCCTGTGGTGCTGAGAGTCAGGTGAGAAACAAGTTGTCAAATGGACCGCTGAGGGCGCAGTCAAATGGATTTATCCAGAGTATTCTGCGACGCTATGACAAGCGTTATTTGTCGGGGATATGATGGTATCTCATAAAGCGCATGATAGTTTTATCATGAATTCAAGGTGGCACCGCGGATAGTGAATATATTCGTCCTTGACAGAAGTTTAAGTCTTTCTGTCGAGGACTTTTTTATGTCTTAAAGCTTCTTAAGACATAAGAGCTTCTTTGTATAAGCTCTATACTACCTCTGACAGAACAAAGAATATTATTAATTTGGAGGTAACAATTATGAACATTAATCCTACTTTACCTGAGGTTATGAAGATTGCAGCTACTGGAGAATACGATGTTTTACCAGTAAGCTATGAGATGCTATCTGATTTTACAACACCTATTGAAGCTATGAGAATTCTTCAAAATGTTTCTACCCACTGCTATATGCTTGAATCAGCTCAGGCAAATGAAGCTTGGGGAAGATATACATTTCTTGGTTTTAATCCTAAACTTGAAATCACTTGTATTAATGGCAAAATGAAGATTGGTAATTTAACTGTTGAAACAGACAATCCTTCAGATTATATCAGACAGATTTTGGCTGATTATAAGAGTCCGAGATTTGATTATCTGCCATCATTTACTGGTGGATTAGTGGGTTATTTTTCATATGATTATTTGGGCTATAAGGAGCCTTCTGTAAGATGTCAGGTAGAGGACACAGAGGCATTTAAGGATGTTGATTTAATGCTTTTTGACAAGGTTATTGCCTTTGATCATCTTAGTCAGAAAATAATTCTTATTGTAAATATGTCTTTATCAGATCCTGAAACTGGCTATAATCAGGCTATGGTTGAGCTTAAACAGCTTAAGGACCTTCTTGAAAATGGCAAGAAGAAACAGAATATGAGTGGCAAGCTACTTGGTGAAGTAACACCATTATTTAACAAAGAACAGTACTGTAATATGGTGGAGACAGCAAAGCATCACATTAAGGAAGGGGATATATTCCAGATAGTATTATCTAATAGACTTAGCGCACCATTTGAGGGAAGCCTGTTTAACACATACAGAACACTTAGAACAATTAATCCTTCGCCTTATATGTTTTATTTCTCAGGAACAGATGTGGAGGTAGCAGGAGCTTCTCCAGAAACGCTGGTTAAGCTTGAAAATGGCGTGTTGCACACTTTTCCTTTAGCAGGAACAAGACCAAGAGGCAAGAACGAAGAAGAGGATAAGCAGCTTGAAAAGGAGCTTCTTGCAGACGAGAAGGAAATAGCTGAACATAATATGCTTGTTGATCTTGGAAGAAACGATCTTGGCAAAATAAGCAAATTTGGAACAGTTCAGGTTGAGAAGCTTCACTCAATTGAGCATTATTCTCATGTAATGCATATTGGCTCTACAGTTCGAGGAGAGATTAGAGATGATTGTGATGCACTTGATGCTATTGAAGCAGTTCTTCCAGCGGGTACTTTATCGGGGGCGCCTAAGATTAGAGCATGTCAGCTTATTGGTAAGCTAGAGAATAACAAACGAGGCATTTACGGTGGTGCAATCGGATATATTGATTTTACTGGTAATATGGATACTTGTATTGCAATTAGAATTGCCTATAAGAAAAATGGCAAGGTATTTGTCAGAAGTGGTGCTGGAATAGTGGCGGATTCAGTTCCAGAGAAGGAATATGAAGAATGTATAAATAAAGCTAAGGCGTCACTTAAGGCGCTAGAGATGGCGGAGTAAATTTGCAAGAAAGTTAAAGTGTAAATTATAAAGCAGTGCAGATAATAAAGCAGTGCAGATAATAAAACGACACAGATAATAAAACGACGCAGATAATAAAGTAGCGCAGATTACATAGTAGGAGGTTAGTAATATGATTTTATTAATTGATAATTATGATAGTTTTTCATATAATCTTTTTCAGCTTATTGGAGAGATTAATCCAGATATTAAGGTAATAAGAAATGACGAAATGATAATTGAAATGATAAGACAGCTTAAGCCTGATAGAATTATTTTATCACCTGGACCAGGTCGTCCTGAGGATGCAGGAATTATTGTAGAGGCAGCAAAAGAGCTTGGAAAGGATATTCCAACTCTTGGAGTTTGTTTAGGTCATCAGGCAATTTGTAAGGCATTTGGTGCAACTGTAACATATGCAAAGGAGCTTATGCATGGAAAACAGTCAGAGGTTAAATTTGACACAGAAAGCCTTTTATTTAAGGGATGCCCTAGTACAGCGAAGGTTGCACGCTACCACTCCCTTGCAGCAGACTCTGACACAATTCCTGATTGTTTGAAGATAACAGCTACAACTGTTGACGGCGAGGTTATGGCAGTAGAGCATGAGAAGTATCCAATATATGGAGTTCAGTTTCATCCTGAATCAATAATGACTCCAGATGGAAAGAAAATGCTGGAGAATTTTATCAATATGAATTAATTAAATGAGTAAAAATAATATTGAGATGTAAGAATAGCTGAAATCTCAATGAAGCCAGTGTAACAATAGTGATTTACCAACTGCACCTTCCGCAGTTGGTACAGGGCTTGCATCCACCAGTCTTTCGCACAACTGTTGGATGAAAAGCCTCTGTTTTTATTGTTACGATTTCCTTTGAAATATCCTCTTTAGATACAGTGATTTTATTATCACCTACTTCGTATGTAATGAAATTATCATCGTCCATCCTTGTGATGGGAGTAATATGAAATGTTTCAGGGACCATGCAGTTCTCTATTGCTTTTGGTTCAATAGTCCTGATTTCCACTGTTATATTGTAATTTATTATTATTCTTTTGTCGCTTATTGTATATGTATTCATATATATATAATCCTTTTGTTTGTTGTAGATATCCACATTTTTGTTACATGCAATTCTTTTCACATCTTACAACAATTAAGTGATAAATGCCAGTTAATATTAATCAAAAGACTCAATCAACACATTTGTTGGAATGTTAGGTTGATGATAAAGGTGCTATGGAAAATGAGTCAATCTGAAATGATACCTTTAAAGAAGAAAGATTAAAAATAAAAATCTGTCTTTTTTAGAGGTAATTTTTATATCTAGAAAAGCAAGGCTTACTTATCGAAAAAAGGCTTACTCATCGAAAAAAACTTACTCATGGAGAAAAAACATATTGACAATAATACGAAATCGTACTAATGTGAAAATACGAACTCGTATTACAAAGGGGAGAACACAATGAATTCAAGAAGATTTTTCTATGATTTTGGAAGAGCTATTTATCATGTTGATTCATTTTATGATGAGTTTGCAAAGCAATGTAATGTTTCTTCAGCATTATTATGGGTTTTGTATGCATTGAACGACGGTAATGCACATACTCAGATTGAAATCAGCAATGATTGGGAGCTACCTAAAACAACAGTGAATACAGTAATAAAAGAGCTTCAGCAAAATAAA
This sequence comes from Lachnospiraceae bacterium, assembly GCA_029338675.1. GTDB lineage: Bacteria > Bacillota > Clostridia > Lachnospirales > Lachnospiraceae > Coprococcus_C. The sequence goes on along the minus strand of JAQYAV010000008.1, from coordinate 12,683 downwards.
TATGTTGAACTTGTCCCAATTAGAGGAAAGAGGAGGGAGATGTCTATCGTTCTTACAGAAAGTGGGAAGAAGTATGCAGATAATATACTTTCAAAGCTTTATAAAAAAGAGGCAGAGGTATATAAAAACCTTGATTTAAAAGATAGCGAAATAGTATCTGAACTTGAAAAAATAGCGAAAAAACTTAAGGAGGGTAATTAATAATGGAGTATGTTAATTTAGGAAAATCTGATTTAAAGGTTTCACGTATATGTATGGGATGCATGGGCTTTGGTAATGCATCAACAGGTCAGCATAATTGGACAGTTGACGAAGAAATCTCTAAATCAATTATAAAAAAAGGATTGGAACTTGGAATCAATTTTTATGATACAGCAATTGCTTATCAGGCAGGCACAAGTGAAGAATATCTTGGAAAAGCAATTAGAGAATATGCAAAAAGGGATGAAGTAGTTATTGCAACAAAGTTCCTTCCAAGATCTCAGGAGGAAATCGCAAAAGGTATTTCTGGAAAGGAACACGTGCTTAGTAGTTTGGATTCAAGTCTTTCACATTTAGGCATGGATTATGTGGATTTATATATATATCATATGTGGGACTGGAACACTCCTGTAGAGGAATATCTAGCAGGCATGGCTGAAGGAGTAAAGGCTGGAAAAATTAGACAGATTGGTATAGCAAACTGTTTTGCTTGGCAGCTTGCAGAGGCTAACGCAATTGCTAAGGAAAATGGATGGCCAGAATTTGTTTCTGTTCAAAATCACTACAATCTTATTATGCGTGAGGATGAGCGTGAAATGAAAGTATACGCAGATGAAAGAAATATAGCACTCACACCTTATAGTGCGCTTGCTGCAGGACGATTATCTAAAAAACCAGGTGAGACATCAAAACGTCTTGAACAGGATTCTTACGCAAAGCTAAAATATGAGGCAGCAGCTGATAAGGATGCGAAGGTAATTAAAAAGGTTTGTGAAATAGCAGAATCACGAAATGTATCTATGACAGAGGTAGCTCTTGCTTGGCTTCTTACTAAAGTAACATCTCCTGTTGTTGGAGCAACAAAAATAAGTCATGTTGAAGGCGCAGCCAAGGCAGTAGAGCTTAAGCTTACTTCTGATGAAATCAAGACATTAGAAGAATTCTATGAACCACATTTTCTATCAGGCGTTATGGCACAAAATACACCGTCAGCAAGAACAACTGAACAGGTATGGATTAATAATGGAAAATACAGAAAGGCGACTTAAGCTATACAATTTGTGTTGATGGCAAAAAAGAAATCAAAACGGTAAATGTACTTCATAACTACAGACTAGAAATCGAACAGATGGGAAGATGCATATTAAACAAGGAAGCACCACAGGTAACAGAGGAATTTTCACTTCTGAATGCAAGGGTTATGGATAAGGTGCTTGAGGCAATAAAATATTAGAGTATTATAATAGAACAGTCAAAGCCGATTAATGTATTCAAAAGTTACTTATTATAAGGCATTGCATTGCACTCAGATAGAGAAAAATTACAGACCATTGGTTGATTTTTTTATAAAGTGCCAAGATATATATTTTGAGTACATTAAAGATTTTATTTACAATTATGACTCTCCTCTACGCTAGTGCATAGGCGAGAGATATTAAAAAAAGACATTAATACTAATGTCTTTTTTGTTAGGGCAAGGCAAACAAATAAACCACCTGCTATGGGGGTGGTTAGGAGTGGATTCAGCTTACAGTAAAAAACCTCTGGTGATATAATTTTGATTAAATTATTCCATAAATTCACCTGAATTAGTAACAATGTATATGTGGGTTAAGCATATTACTTTGTTTTTATTTTTGATTAATACTGACATATTTCCACTAATGTTATATAATATAAGGCAAAGAAAATAGGAGTTCACAATATGAGCTTGCGATAAATAATATTCATATTTAATTAAGTTAAATTTGCTCTAAAATATATATTTGAGATACACAAGATGAATAGATTTTCGATGTTTTTTAGGAGCATGTTTGGCATCATCGGGTGGAATTTAAAATAATAATTATTGTGGGGGATATACAATGAGTGATAAAAAAATGAGTTCAAATCCAATAATCAAGAATATATACACAGCTGATCCAGCACCAATGGTATATGGAGATACATTATATCTTTATACAACACATGATGAAGATGAATTAATAAATGATTTCTATACTATGTTTGACTGGCGTTGTTATTCAACAAAGGACATGGTTAACTGGACAGATCATGGATGTATTTTTTCATTAGATGATATTAAGTGGGCGGATGATAGAGCTTGGGCACCACAGACAATTGAGAGAAATGGCAAGTTTTATATGTATTGCCCAGTTCACAAGAAAGATAGTGGAATGGCAATAGCAGTTGGTGTTTCAGATAGTCCTATTGGACCATTTAAGGATCTTGGATATCCACTTATTGATGAAGGGGACTGGAATGACATTGATCCAACTGTATTTATAGATGATGACGGACAGGCATATCTTTATTTTGGTAATCCAGAGCTTCGTTATGTAAAGTTAAATGAAGACATGATTTCTTATGATGAGTGTGTCGGAATTGTTAAGATCCCTATGACAGAGGAGTCGTTTGCTAAGGGTAGTCACGATACAGGAACTACTTATGGCGAGGGCCCTTGGTTCTATAAGAAAAACAATCTATATTATATGGTTTATGCATCATTTAGAGAGAATCAAACAGATGAGTCACTATCATATTCTACTTCAACATCACCAACTGGTCCATGGGTATATGGTGGTGTGCTTATGACTGAGGAAGGTGGAGTGTTTACCAATCATCCTGGAATTGCAGAGTTTAAGGGACACAATTATTTGTTCTATCATACAGGTGAGCTTCCAGGTGGTGGATTATTCCATCGTTCAGTATGCGTTGCAGAATTTGAATATAACGAAGATGGCTCGATTAATACCATTCCAAAATGTGATGGCGTAGAAGAAATATAGAATTAATTAAAAGGCAATAGACAAATTTTTATTTTAGCAATAGCTGATAAAGATAGAAGTAATATTGGGTAATTTTGAGAGTATATTCAAGGAGATTTTATGAAGAGAAAAAAAGCAGATAATAAGGCTTTTACGCTAGTTGAATTAATTGTTGTTCTTGTTATTCTTGGAATTTTGGTGGCTATATTAGTTCCAGCTTTGCTAGGTTACATTGATAGGGCGAAAGACCAAAAATATATTCAGGCAGCAGAACTTGTTGAAAAGGCAGCACAGTCTGCATATGTTGAATGTTATGCAGATGGATATTCTATGTCTGTTATTATTTTTGGATATAGCTCAAATAAATCCGCAAAATATCAGTTGTATAAAAATGTAGGTTGCTATTCAGATAATAGTAGCAATAAAATTAGTTGGTTAGCTGGAAATGGCAAGAAATACTATAATACAATGATTAAGCTATATGATAGTGATGAAACAGGGTATATTCTTTCAGCAGCTACTGCAAGTTCTAATGCATCTATATTCTTTGATAGACATGGCCAAATTGTATCAAATAGTAATTATAAAATTGGTGGACAAAAAACTCAGACAACTTTATCTTTTAGAGATAAGAATGGAAAACTTGTTGTTGATATGAATTATGATGATGAAACAAGACAATGGTATGTAGGAAAAAGATACTAGCATAGGGACGTTTACATAACTAATTGCATTACCGAAAAAAAGAGATTCGATTTTACGAATAATTTATCATTGGAAAAATGCGGATTTTACATAAGGGGCGTATAAAAAATATGTGAGTTAAGAGACAAGCAAAAATATGAATCATACGAAAAAAACTCCCCTTCAGTTGGCGATTATATAGCCGAAGAAAGGGGAGCAAAAATACTCTTTGAATAGTTAATTATAATATTATATTAAATAATCTCCCAAGAGTCATGTGCAACTGCATATGACTTATTTTATTGTGAGATTTTATCAAGAAAATATTGATGTATACGATAGTCATCAGTCATTTCAGGATGAAAGGCTAAACCAATTTGATTTTTGTATTCAACACCAACAATGTTTGAATCAACAGTAGATAAAACTTTAACCTCTGATGAAACATTAGTAATATATGGCGCTCTTATGAATACTAATGGAAAATCCTTAATATCTCCAAAGGAATCCCTAGTCTCGAAGCTTCCTAATTGTCTTCCGTAAGCATTACGTTTTACTGTTACAGGAAGAGTTGCAAGATGTTTTCTGTCATCATTTTCTATATTCTCAGCCAACAAAATCAATCCTGCACAAGTAGCAAGGACTGGAAGTCCGTTTGCTATTTTGTCTTTGATAATATTAAACATATCAAGCTGTTTAAGAAGCTTACCCTGAACGGTGCTTTCGCCACCAGGGAGAATGATACCATCTATATTTTCTAAGTCCTTCTTTTGTCTAATCAAGGTGCAATTAGCACCAAGCTTCTCCATAATATGCTTATGCTCAATAAATGCTCCCTGAACTGCAAGTACACCTATATTCATATTTTACTGACCTCTTTCTTCCATAATAAGCTTAATTTCACTAGGATTAATACCAACCATAGCTTCGCCTAAATCCTCTGATAATTCAGCAATTAACTTAGCATCCTGATAATTTGTAACAGCCTGAACAATTGCTGAAGCACGTTTAGCAGGATCCCCTGACTTAAAGATTCCTGAACCAACGAATACACCTTCTGCACCAAGCTGCATCATAAGAGCTGCATCAGCAGGAGTTGCAACACCGCCAGCTGCGAAGTTTACTACTGGAAGCTTACCATTTTCATGTACGTAAAGAATAAGATCATAAGGAACCTTTAACTGCTTAGCTTCCTCAAATAATTCGTCCTTAGACATAGAAGTAATCTTTCTGATTTCAGAGTTCATTTTTCTCATATGACGAACTGCCTGTACTACATCACCAGTTCCTGGCTCACCCTTAGTACGAATCATAGAAGCACCTTCGTTAATACGTCTTAAAGCTTCACCTAAATCTCTGGCACCACATACAAATGGAACCTTGAAATTAGTCTTGTCAATATGGTAAATATCATCAGCAGGTGATAAAACCTCTGACTCATCAATGTAATCTATTTCAATTGCTTCAAGAATCTGTGCTTCAACGAAGTGACCGATACGGCACTTAGCCATAACTGGTATACTAACTGCTTCTTGAATTCCCTTAATCATCTTAGGGTCGCTCATTCTAGATACGCCACCAGCTGCTCTGATATCTGCTGGGATTCTCTCAAGTGCCATAACTGCACATGCACCAGCTGCCTCTGCAATTTTTGCCTGCTCTGGAGTAGTAACGTCCATAATAACGCCACCCTTGAGCATCTGTGCTAAACCTTTATTTAATTCATACTGTGTATTATTCATTATAAATAAGACCTCCTTGCGTTTTGATGTGTTTAATAATATAATGAAACTGGTTATAAAAAAATATCCAAAACCAGATAATTAATTATTCCAGATAAGGAGAGGCTGAATGATTACATATGATTTCGCTCATATTGATGGATCAATATATTCATATTTGTATACTTGTATAAAAAACGATATATTATCAGGGATTTTGAAGCCTGGAGAAAAGCTCCCTTCAAAGAGAACATTTGCAAATAACAATGGAATTAGTACCATTACAATTCAAAATGCATATGACCAGTTAATTAGTGAAGGATATGTTTACACAATTCCAAAGAAGGGCTACTATGTTGCCAATATTGAAGGTATGACGAGAAGTATACCTAACGCAGATATTAATTATGATATTAGAATTCCAATAAGAGAGAGTTTTGAGTATGATTTATCTAGTAATGGAGTGAATCCTGATAACTTTCCTTTTTCTGTTTGGACAAAGCTATCAAGAGAGGTTATGTCTAACAAAAAGAAAGAGTTAATGGAGATATCGCCTACATCAGGGATACGTTTGCTTAGAGAAGCTATTGCCAATCATTTAAAATCCTTTCGAGGTATGCTTGTGGATCCTAATCAGATAATTATTGGTGCAGGAACAGAGTATCTGTATGGATACATTGTTCAGTTACTTGGAAATGATAAGATTTATGCAATTGAGAATCCTGGATATAGAAAGCTTGTTAGTATATATAAGCAACGAAATATTTCATGTAAATATGCTTACATGGACGATTCGGGAATAACAGTAGAAGGACTTAAGGAATCGAAAGCAGATGTGGCACACATTTGTCCTAATCACCATTTTCCAACAGGAATTACAATGCCAGCAAGTAGAAGATACGAAGTATTAGCTTGGGCAAATGCTGCTGAAGGAAGATATATTATTGAAGATGATTATGACAGTGAATTTAGATTAGAGGGTAAACCAATTCCTACTTTGTTTTCAATTGATGAGTGTGAGAAGGTTATCTATATGAATACTTTTTCTAAGTCCCTTTCGCCTACAATTCGAATTAGTTATATGGTTCTTCCTGTTCATTTGGCAAATGAGTTTTATAAAACAATGTCTTTTTATTCCTGTACAGTATCTAATTTTGAACAGTATACACTGGCAGAATTTATTGAAAGAGGATATTTTGAAAAGCATATAAATAGAATGAGATTATATTATTCAAAGCAGCGAAGAAGGATTATTGACAAGCTTGAAGCCAGCCAATTAAAGGAAGTATGTGAGATACAGGAAAATGATGCTGGATTACATTTTCTTGTTCGGTTAGATACGAATCAGACTGACGAATTTGTTATTTCCAAATTTAAGGAAAAGGGCGTTAAGGTTGAGGCGTTGTCGGATTATTATTTGACAGAGGAAAAAGAAAAACAACATTTGTTTATTGTGAATTATTCTAATTTAAACGAAGAGAAAATTGACGATGCAATAAAAATAATTGAAGAAACAGTATCTGGCTTTAGACGGTGTTAGTTCACAGTTAAGTGGACTAATATAAATATATTTTTTGGGAATTTTATGAGTTTTAATTGGAGGGAAAATAATGAGTTTTAATGGGGTGTTAGAATTTAAGGGGACTTGGCGTAATTACCAGCAAAGAGTTCTCAATAATTCTAATAAATATTTATTAGATGGAAAGATACACATCGTTGCCGCACCTGGTTCAGGAAAGACAACACTTGGAATTGAGATGATAAGAAGACTTAATCAAAATGCATTGATTTTGACACCTTCAATAACAATTAAGGAGCAGTGGGGGGCTAGAATTGAAGAAGCATTTTTAACTGAGCAATACAATAAAGAAGATATTGTGTCATTAAAGCTGAAGGAACCAAAGCAAATAACAGTTGCAACGTATCAGGCACTTCATAGTGCAATGAAGAAAATAAAAGATTTAAAGGCTAAGGATGATTCGGAGCTTGCCGAGGAAGAAAATATAGAACAAAAAGCTAACGATTATGAGGATTATAGCGATTTTGATTTGATTAAGGCTATGAATGAAGCAAATGTTAGAACACTATGTCTTGATGAATGTCATCATTTAAGAAGTGAATGGTGGAGTGCCTTAGAGGATTTCAAGAAAAAATATGAGAAGCTTATAGGACGCACTTTGCAAATAATATCCTTAACTGCCACACCACCTTATGATGATACACCTGCATTATGGGAAAGATATATGTCTATGTGTGGGGAGATAGATGAGGAGATAACAACAGCAGAGCTTGTTAAGGAAAATAGTTTATGTCCACATCAGGATTATGTATATTTGAATTATCCAACAAGGGAAGAAACAAAGCGTATTAATGAGTTTTATGAGGGTGCACAGGAGTTTTGCAAGGAGCTTTTAAAGGATGCAGAACTATTATCATATATATCAACGTATAAGGGCTTAAGGGGAGAATTAAGTGACGATATGCTCCTTGAAAATCCAGGATATTTTGCTTCTATATTAATATATTTAAATGAAAATAACATAGAAATTCCTAAACGTTTCCTTAAGCTTTTATGTGTGAAGGAATTACCTAAAATGAATTCTCTAAGAATGGAAAGGTTGCTTCAGGGCTTCTTGTATGATGATACTGAAAACTTTGAAGCAGGTGAAGAATACCTAGAAAAGCTCAGAAATAAATTAAAGGTAAGAGGCTACGTAAATAGACGAAAAATAACAATGAGCAAAAACCTAAAGTTTAATAAAGAACTAATTACTTCCGTTGCAAAATGCGATAGTATCAAGGAAATAGTTAGCCATGAATATAGCAATTTAGGAGATGGATTAAGATTATTAATATTAACTGACTATATAAAGAAGGAATTCGAGAGGATTGTTGGAGATGACGAAACAAAATGCAGGGCACTTGGTGTAATTCCTATATTTGAAATGTTAAGACGAGACATAGATAACACCTCCAAAGGACTAAAGCTTGGCGTATTGTGTGGCTCAGTTGTAATAATTCCATCTATAGTAAAGGATTATCTTGAGAAGGAAATAAGTGGAATCGGGCAGGTTACATACAGTAAAATAGGTAAACTTTCTGAAACTGAATATATAAAGGTTAATGCTGTTTCAGATTCACATTTTCTAACTGCTGCCATAACTAAATTATTTTCAGATGGACATATTCAGGTTATGGTTGGAACTAAATCCTTGCTTGGAGAAGGCTGGGATGCGCCTTGCGTAAATAGTATGATAATGGCAAGCTTTGTAGGCTCATTTATGCTAAGTAATCAGATGCGAGGCAGAGCAATTCGAGTGTGGAAAGAGGATGCAAATAAAACAAGTAATATATGGCATCTGGTGTCAGTATATCCACAAAAGGATCAGTTCAGCGGCGAGCTTACATATGGCGAGGACTACGATAATTTTGCCAGAAAAATGGATAATTTCCTTGGACTTAATTATACTGAAAACACTATTGAAAGTGGCATAAGTAGAATGACTAATCTAAATACAACACTAGATAGTGCAAGCAAGATAAATAAGATAAATAAAGCAACCCTTGAAATGTCAAACAAAAGAAGTGAACTTAGAAAAAGGTGGATGGAATCCTTAGAGCTTTACAATAAAATGGAAATTACAAATCAAAGCGTTGTTGAGGATAAGCTTGTATCTAAGGTTGCATTTTTTGATGCAATCAGAAGTGTTTTTATAGCAGTTATATACTCTTCCTTTGCTAGTAATCTCCAACAAGCTTTACTAACTAGCAAGAATAATACGGATTTATTATCATTATTAATAAGTATTTCTATTGTATTTGGATTTGTTGCAATACTAACAAAATTCCCTAAAATTGTTATGCTTGGAAGCCCAATGCTTAGACTAAAGGCATACGGAAATGGGATACTAAAGGCTTTAATAAAAGAGAAGCTAATCGAGGAACAAGGCTGCAAGGTAGAAATAGAAAACGAAGACACATTAGAACAAGTAATATATTTAAAAGGTGGAACTAGTAAGGATAAGGCTTTATTTGCAACTTGCATAAAAGAGTTCTTTAATCCAATAGATAACCAAAGATATATATTAGCTAAGAAAAACAGTGTAGTTAAACTAAATTCATGCTATGCAGTTCCAGAAGTTTTTGCAAAGAAGAAGGAATTAGCTGAAAGCTTCTCCAAATGCATGAAATCATGTATGGGAAAATATGAATTAATATATACTAGAAATCCAGAGGGAAGAGAAAAACTGCTTAAGGGTAGAGTTTGGGCGTATGCAAATCACCAACAAATAATCCTTAATCGCCAAAAGCTTAAAAAAACTGACATATGATACAAAATTGCATGTACATTTGATATACAGATATACAATTGAAGCTTCCCAATGTATAATATATATTTACATTGGGAGTATGTTAGTATACATTCTTATTAAGCCTAATATGTACTAGCTTACTATTATGTAATAAGAAAGAAAATTTGTAGGTAACTATTCAAGAGATTAATTAAAAGAAAGGATGGTATTTGATATGGCAAATAAATATGCTAGAACACAGACAGAGAAGAATTTGATGGAGGCATTTGCAGGAGAGTCACAGGCTTATTTTGAGATAATGGCAGAGAATTACTAGATTATTATAAAAGTATAATGTATTTTTATATAACAAAAGATAACAATAATATAGCATAAATAATTTGGATTGGAGATTGGTTTTGGAAAGAGAAAGATTAGGAAGTCGTTTGGGGTTTATTTTACTTAGTGCAGGGTGCGCTATAGGCTGTGGAAATGTATGGAAGTTTCCGTGGATGGTTGGTCAAAATGGTGGGGGTGCATTTGTAATTATATACATAATATGCCTTGCACTTCTTGGTTTGCCAGCGCTTACAATGGAATTTGCACTAGGACGTGCTTCACAGGCAAGTGTAGTAAAGATGTATTCTAAATTAGATTGTAAGAAAAAGGGTTGGGCATTACATGGATATGCAGCTTTTGCTGGAAATATATGTTTGATGGCATTTTATACAGTTGTAACAGGCTGGATGTTTTATTACTTTGTAATGTTCTTAACAGGAAAAGCAGATGAGCTTGGATTTGCAACTATGATATCTAATCCAAAGATAAATGTTATATTTCTTGCAGTTGCAATTATAGTTGGATTCACAATATTAACATTTGATTTACAAGGAGGACTTGAGAGAATTACAAAGTATCTTATGCTTATGCTTCTTGTTCTTATGGTTGTGCTTGCAATTAAGAGTGGAACTGTTAAAGGGGCAGCAGAGGGATATAAATTCTACCTTGTTCCAGACTTTTCTAAGATTGACATTTCAGTTATTGTTGCTGCTATGAATCAGGCATTTTTTACTTTATCTGTTGGTATAGGTTCTATGGCAATATTTGGTAGTTATATTGGTAAGGAAAGAAGTCTTCTTGGGGAAAGTATAAATGTAATACTTCTTGATTCTATTGTAGCAATTGTTGCAGGACTTATTATTTTCCCTTCTTGCTTTGCTTATGATTTGGAAGTTGAGGCAGGACCTGCTTTATTATTTGATACAATGGCTACTGTATTTAGAAATATGAATGGCGGAAGAATATGGGGAAGTTTATTCTTTGCATTTATGGTTTTTGCTGCCCTGTCTACTGAACTTGCTGTGTGCGAAAATATTCTTGCATGTATAAGAGAGTTAACTGGTTGTAGCAGGAAAAAGGGATGTCTTTTCTGTGGAGTAGGAATATTTCTTATAGCACTTACAACAGCACTTGGTTACAGTGTGCTTTCCTTCCACCCATTTGGAGAAGGAACAGCGTGGTTAGACTTTTGGGATTTCCTTGTAAGTACGAATCTTTTACCTTGGGGAGCACTGGTTATTGCTGTATTTTGTACAAATAAACGCTTTGGTTGGGGATGGGATAATCTTGTTAATGAGGCCAATTTGGGGAAAGGACTTAAAATTAAAAACTGGATGAAACCAATTTTTGCGTATTTTGTTCCTTTGTGCACATTAGCTATATATGTTATTGGACTTGCAATGTTTAAATGGAATTAATATTTGAAATTTATAACTTAGAGGTGAAAAAAGATGTCAACCCTTAAAGATATTGCCAATGCAACTGGGGTATCCCAGGCTACAATTTCAAGAGTGCTAAATGGTGACCCGACTCTTAGTACTACACAGGAAACTAGAGATAAGGTTTTTGAGGCGGCAAAAAGACTTAACTACAAAACAGTCACTCGACGTGTTCAAGAGCAGCAGGCTAAAAATGCCAATATTATTACATATGACGATGGTGTAAAAAGAAGAATAGGTGTTGCTCAGATGTTTGAGCTAAAGGAACAGCTTGAGGATGTATATTATTTACAGATGAAGCAGATGGTAGATGAAATATGTTTTTCATATGGTTGGACTACTGTTCTTTTGTCACGTAACGAAGATAAACATTTTGTTAAACAAGATGATGTTGATATTGATGGAATTATAGCAATAGGAAGATTTACTTTTGAAGAGGTAAAGGATTTTGAACAGTATACAGATAATATTGTATTTATTGATTCTAATCCTGATGCTTTTAAGTATTTCAGTGTAGTTCCTAATTATCATATGGCTCTTCGTCAGGTGCTTAATCATTGCTTTGACAAAGGAAAAGAAAGAATAGCATATGTTGGAAGTGTGCAAACCTTTGATGATTATAAGGTGCTATCTACTGACGCTAGATTTTATTATTACAAAACAGCAATGACTAATAAGAACTTATATGATGAAGACTTAGTCATTGATTGCGAAACAAACATTAGAAGTGGATATGAGAAGCTGACTGAGTTTTTAGAATCAGGAAAGAAGCTTCCAGATGTTATATTTGCTTCAAGTGATACTATTATTCCAGGAATAATAAAAGCGTTAACTGAACACAATATTGAAGTACCGAAGCAAATTGGTCTTGTTTCATTTAACAATACTAATCTTTCAGAGTATGCGAACCCACCACTTTCATCTATAGAAGTGTTTATGACTGAGCATGCAAAAATGGCTGCACAATGCTTGTTCTTTGGCTGGGAGAATGAAAGAAACATAATTGCTAAGAAGATTGTTGTTCCTTGCAAGTTAATTGATAGAAAAAGTGTATAAAATTACTTAATTTTGTTAAGCTATATCTTAGGATATAGCTTATTTTTTTGTTGGGGCAGGGCCCCGTTTGGCAAAAAGAAAACTTGGATATATAGAATGAGTATATAGCCAAACAAATAAACCACCTGCTCTGCGGGTGGTTGAAAATGCTTTAGCTTACAGTAAAAAACCTCCAGTGATATA
>JAQYAV010000007.1 GCA_029338675.1 Lachnospiraceae bacterium | reverse complement strand
CAGTTGAAGGAAAAGCACATCAGGCGTGGGGAAACTATGCTGGGATATAAAGCAAAGCATATATATTCATTAGCTGCTTAACTGTAATGAATCATGCACTGTATGCCCTGTCAAGGGCAACAGTCGCTATGCGATGCTTTGAACCCTTGACAGGGTATACAGGCATGATAAAAGGTGATTAAGCAGCTAATGAATAAAACTGCCCGACGTGACATTTAATAACAAGATTTTTTATGTGGTAAGAATCGTGCCAACGATTACTTGACAGAAACTTTTGTTAGTATGTAATGGAAAGTCTTAGGTGTTTATGATAAAATATATGATGTAAGTGATTGATAAGCAAAGATATCAAGGGGACATGTGCCATGATTTTGATTATTGAAGATGATGAAAATATAAACGGATTACTCCGTAACATATTAAGCCGTAACGGATATGAGGTACAGTGTGCATTAAACGGATGGGAAGGCTATGAGCTGGCAATGCAGAATGATTATAACCTTATTTTGATGGATTTGATGCTTCCGCTGAAAAGCGGGGAGGAAATCCTACGTGAATTACGGGCAAAGAAGAATACGCCGGTAATTGTTTTGTCGGCTAAAAATGCGGTCAGTAACCGAATTGAACTGTTTAGACTTGGTGCAGATGATTTTATATGCAAACCATTTGATATTGATGAGGTGATACTACGAATAGATGCGGTTCTTCGAAGAGCGGAAGGAACCAAAACTGTTTTAAATTTTAAGAATATGAAACTGGATATTGCCTCGAAGCGTGTGTATATAGGTAGTAATGAAATGATTTGTACTGCGATGGAATATGCTATTTTGGAATTGATGTTATCCAATCCCAACAAGATTTTTTCTAAACGGAATCTGTTCGAAAGCGTTACCGGTGATGAGTACATGAGTGATGAAAATACCATGAATGTACATATGAGTAATTTGCGAAAGAAAATAGCTAAAATAACAGAAGAAAGCTACATTGAAACAGTGTATGGCATGGGTTATCGACTTGCAAATTAAGATTTTCTTTAGGTTTCCTATAGGGTATTTTTAAAATGATGATATACCATAAGGTCAGAAAGGAGATTTGCATATGGAAAAATTTGTTTTGCAGACAGAAAATCTGACTAAAAAATATGGTGCATACACTGTACTGAATAATGTCAGTATCAGCTTGGAAAAGAAGCATATTTACGGATTTATTGGCGAAAATGGTGCCGGTAAAAGTACCTTTATGAAAATTGTTACGGGATTAACTTATCCCACATCAGGAACCTATTCCATTATGGGGAAAGAAAGTAGCCGTGAGCGGGAAAAGATGAGAAGACACATCGGGAGCATGATTGAAGAACCGGCACTCTACCCGAATTATACTATACTTCAGAATTTGGAATTACAAAGAACTCTGGTAGGAAATCCTGATAAATCAGCCAGCGATAAAGTATTGGAGATGGTTGATTTATCCGATGCGAAAAATAAAAAAGTGCATACCTTATCTATGGGTATGAAGCAGAGATTAAGCATTGCGATGGCACTTATCGGTAATCCGCAAATTTTGATTCTGGATGAGCCTATTAACGGACTTGATCCCAAAAATATTGTTGCTTTGCGTACCCTTTTGCAGAAGCTGAATGAAGAGAAAAATATCACAATTTTCATATCCAGTCATATTTTGAGTGAGCTTTATCTGCTCGCTACAGATTATATTTTTATTCACAAAGGCAAGATTATTGATGTGATAACACATGATGAATTAGAAGCAAGATGCAGAAAGTATATCTGTATCAAGACAGATGCTGTACCAATGGCACTTACTGTTCTGGATAAAATCATGGACAATCCGGAGTATAAAGTAGTATCAGAGGATACTATTCATTTATATTCTGACATGGACAACATTGAGAAGATTTCCAGAACATTTATGCAACATGAAATAGTTATTACGGAGTTGTCTGTAATGGAACAGACATTAGAAGACTATTTTATGGGAATTACAGGGGGTGTCAGTCATGTGTAATCAATGTAAAGTAACCTTTTTTAAGTTTCGTCATTTTGTGCTTTTTTACATAGCAGTTTTGTGTATGGTAGGATGTGGTTTTTCCTACGGCTTTGTAAGGATTTCCGATATAGTTGGCAGCGTATATTATGCGTTTTCAATAGTTAATAGTGATACGTCCCTTTTGTTTTTAGCAGCCCTTATAACCGCATGGTTTCTTGGTAGTGATTTCAGCAATCGCACCATTCATCATGAAATCACATTGGGATATAGTAGGTGGTCGGTGTTATTTGTAAGAGAATTACCTGTTTTGTTATCCGGTGTAATTTTACATTTCGTCTATGTTTTTTCTGTGGTGTTAGGTGTGGCATATAAGAATGGTTTTTCGGGAGCTGTGTTTGAGACTGCGGATATACTTTGGTGCATTACGATTATGTTACAGTTGATGGGGCTACAAAGTGTTATCACTATGATTACTTTCATCTGTGCAAAAGCTCCTGCTGCGATTGCCATATCCGTGAGCTTTACGATTATAGCATGTAATATGCTTAGCAATTTTTGGGATGGAACATTTTATGAAATGACAGTATTTTGTCTGGCAGGAGATAATACAAGTGCAACTCTGCTACCGGCAAGTATTGTGGCAGTTATTACAATTGTCGTATCTATAAGCTCGACTTATCTGATATTTAGAAAAAGGGAGATTAAATAGTGGAAAGGAGACAGCAATAATGACCTATATAGTTATCATTTTAATACTGATTATTGTTGTCTCCTTTTTGTGTATAAAACTATGTCTTGTAAAGCGACAATTAAGGAAAATGGTACAGCAAATGCAGGAGCAGGATGAGGCAACAGTTTCTGTAGAGTTTGTTGATAAAGACTTGGAAACGGTGGCTTTGCAGATTAATGAGAAGCTGGAACGATTGCAGAAGGTAAAAGTGGACGCGGCAAAGAATGAACAGGCTATGAAAACATCAATTTCCATGATTTCCCATGATATGCGAACTCCACTTACATCTGTTATTGGATATCTCCAACTTGCAGAAAAGAGCTGTGCAGATGAGGAAACATTGCAGGATATCCGTGTTGCTTTGGATAGGGCGAAATATGCCAATAAGTTAGTAGATGATTTCTTTGGATTATCTGTGGTGGATGCAAACCAGTATACACCGGTAATGGAGAAAGTAAATCTATGCGAAGTGGTTTGCGAAGAAATTCTTGCTAATTATCTGGCTTTTGAAAAGAAAGGTATTACGCCAACGTTTGAGCAAGCAGATGATGAAATTTTTGTTTTGGCAGACGGAAAACTGCTGGTAAGGGTTGTGCAGAATTTGATTTCAAATGGAATCAAGTATTCTACGGGAGAGATGGAGTTTTTAATAACAGTAAGCGATTGCGTCACATTGGCTATTTCTAATTCTGTTTCAGAAGTGATTGATACGGAGAAAATATTCGATAAGTTTTACAGGGCAGATGCGTCCCAAAAAGGTGAAGGTGCAGGCTTGGGATTATATATTTGCCGGAAGCTTGTAAAAGAAATGAATGGAACAATTGGTGCTCGAAATGCCAAGGGGAAGTTGATTATTACAGTGGAGATGTTGACATATGAAAACTAAAATTGAACGCATATGGAGTATTAGTTTAATTGTAATTGGCATTGCAACATTTATTTTGGCTGGTTCTATTTACACACGGATATACGGATTCTGTACAATTGATTTTGCATATTCTATGTGCTGTTTGCTGGAGTTTTGCTGCAATCATTTCGATTTTTATAGGGGTATTGGCTTTGCTGATGTCCTTTGGTAGCTTAATTGTTGCGTTGCTTGCCTTTCTCGATAAGAGAAACAAGCGAAAATAAAAATGCCTATCCTGTCTGATTCACAGGATAGGCGTCGTCCGTAAGGACAATAATTCGTCTAAACTCGGAGCATCCACCTTTGGAGTGGGTGCTTTCTCTTTGTATAATTATAATAACATTCCTTAAGCAACATTTCAAGTAATTTTTATAATTGAATCAGAAAAAGAGAGAAGCATTCTGATTGCTTCTCTCCATCCAAATTGACGAAAAATCATTCTTTTTCTTTTCCATTAAAATAAATTGTTGAAATTAAAACATTGTCTGCCTCGTGATACTCATACTCTATACGTTGACCAATTTCATCTACAAATGTTGATTTATAACCATAATCGGTTTTCTCTAAATCTCCCAAATCAAATGTATTTTGAACAATGTCCCAGCCTTCCTTATTCACATAGAAAACATATTTCATGAATGTACAGTTTCCATCATTTGTATCTGCTGCCATAATACCATTAAAGCTATATTGGTTATTTTGATAATACGCGTAAAATTTTCCATTATCAATGAACAATCCTTCTGCTTCTAGCTTCTTTGCATATTCTTCAATGATTGGTTCTCTATCCTTAAGCGACTCTTCCAATTTTAGAACCACACGATAATCTTGATTATCAGCGATATTTTCTGCAACACCCTTGAGGGAATCTTCACCCACATTCGCATGCAGACAATTATGCTCAGCTTCTAGCATCTCTAATTCATCTTCCAGATTCGCTACCTGTGTAGATGCTTCTTCAGTCGTTACCTCCTGCTTCGCAGCAGACTCTGTCTCCTTTGCATTCGATGCGCAAAATACAGTCAATACAACAACCATAACGACAGCTGCTAATCCTGCTATCTTTGATGCTTTTTTGTATCCTAAAATATTTTTTATTCTCATTTTTACCTCCAATCTACCAAATCTACTTTTGCTAAAGTTCAATGGTACAACCACTTCTTTAAGTGCATAAAGTTTCTTACGCAGCTTTTTAAGATGCTTTATTTTGACGGTATCACCATAAACTATTTTTATATCATAGAGTTGCTCGCATTCCACTACAAAATCAGCAAGTTTAATCAACAGCTTCGCCTGTTTTTT
>JAQYAV010000006.1 GCA_029338675.1 Lachnospiraceae bacterium | reverse complement strand
CGGAATTGGCGGCGGCGCAATCATGGGCAATTGCAGCATAGGCAGCCGTAAACTTCCTATATACTGTGTTGACCTTAGTAAAAAGACTAATCTTGATACCTCCAAAAAATATGTTTCCATATCATTTGACGCCGCATGGGGGAATATTATTTTGTGCTAAATGGATTTTAAGAGAAGAGCCGATTTATTCTTGATTTGAGTAAATCGGCTTTATTTGATTTGAAATTTAGAATTTAAGATACTGTCTAATTCATCAGAAAAGTTATAAGTGATATTGATTACATTATTTTCCGAGACTTCTATACTATCTACCATTTTTAATACAATATCTCGGTCTAGCTTGGTTATCTTTTTGTATTTTAGTAATTCAGCAATCCATCTGCTATTTTCAAAGATGCTTTCGGGAGTTTGATTACTTTTGGCTTCTAAAGTTTCTACTTCCTGCAAAAAAGCTTTTTCTTTTGTAGTATAATCATCACGATATGAAAGATACTCTTCTTGTGTTAATAACTCTGCCTTATAATCTTCATATAATCCTTTTTTTAATCGTTGCACTTTTGCAAGCTCGGACTTGGCATGTTTAAGTGCTAACATGATACTATCATTGTTTTGTTTTATAATTGGTCGATTACTTTCAATACTATGTTGTAAATCCTTGATGTTTTCAATACACTTGTTTAAATCTTCTAAAACAATATTGTAAATTACATCATATTTAATAGCGTGTCTTGTGCATTTCCCATATCTTTTATTGCTAGAGCAAACATAGTAAAATGTTTTATTGGTTTTATTCTTGGACATTGCCCTTTTACAATCGGCGCAAACAATTAAGCCTGCAAATATATGAACATTATTTTGCATTCCGTCAATAATATCTTGACGTGTATCTACTGTAAATTGTCTTTGAACACTTTCCCATAAATCCTTATCTATAATTGGTTCATGTGTACCTTTTACAATTACCCAGTCTTTTTTATCATTCATTGTAGCCTTACCTTTCATTATCTTTCTATGTGTTTTGCCTTGCACCATATCGCCTATATACATCTGATTAAGTAATATCCTATGTACAGTTGCATAAGTCCAATAAGACGTATCATTCAATTTATTGCAATTTTTGTATTTAAGACCTTTACTGGATTTATAGGCAGATGGACAAAGAATATTTTCATCATTCAAGGCTTTAGCAATAGCAATCTGTCCTTTTCCTTGATTATATTCGTTGAATATTCTTCTAACAATACTGGCAGGGTATTCGTCAATTACTAATTTGTGCTTATCTTGTGTATCTCGCTTATATCCATATGTTGTAAATGAGCCTAGAAACAATCCTTCTTGTCTTTTTTGGTTTAGAGAAGAATTTACTTTTTTTTGAATGTCTTTTGCATAATACCCATTAAACACATTTTTCACTGGAACCATTAGTGTATCGTTATCTTGCTGATTATAATTATCATATCCATCATTTATAGCAATAAACCTAATATCCAAAGTCGGAAACACTCGTTCCAAGTAATTTCCCATATCTATATAGTCACGACCAAACCTTGATAGGTCTTTTACAATAATGCAATTTATTTGTTTATTTTCCCAATCCTGCTCCATACGTTTAAAATCGGGGCGATTAAAATTTGTTCCAGTAAATCCATCATCAATATATGTTTCTGCCAGTATTATATTGTCATGTGTCTGAATAAATTTTTCGATAATTGCTCTTTGAGAAGCGATACTATCACTTTCCATTTTATCTCCGTCTTCTCTTGAAAGTCTTAAATACATACCTGCTCTGAAAATTTCAGATGTGGAAACAGTTGAATTGTCATACTTACTTTTTCTTCCCATTCTTTATCCTCCTTATACTAATCCTTCGTGGATTTTAATGCCCATAATGGCAATGTTTGTATTATGCATATCTAAAGACCAAAATACCCTTGCAACAGAATATCTGATAATCACATCTTCTCGCTGTTCATCAGATGTATCTGATGGTATAGGTGTATTCTCTGTAAATAAGTTGAATGCTAAACAGGTAAGTCCGTATGTACTTCCTGTCTGCCAACATTTCTTTAATGCGTCTGGTTTGATACAGTTATTTATAAAATCAAAACAGTCATTAATATATTGGTGCATAATATCACTTGTAAGAATATACAGGCATGAACTGAATTCACTGTTTTCTTTACTATGTCCTGTTTTCAATAGAGCTTTTTCAAATCGTTCTTTGTGACCTTGTTCAAAAAATATGTTTTCCATATAAATCCTCCTTTGTTATGCAAATTTTTTGTCCTCATCGGATTTTTGAGGTTTATTATTAACCTCTTCATAATAATGCGTTTTAATGATTGAACTAATAAGTTCATCAACTGAATATGTACCCTTGTAAGTTCTTTTTATTGTGTAAACCACTCCTTCGTTCTGATTTTGCTTATTCATGGTACACACACCTCCTTTCCTTAATTTATGTGGAGGTGAGCTTGTACAATTACTGTTCTACAGAATTATTTCTTTTCCATTTGTACGTACTCCTTCCTGAATTTAGAAAATAGAAAAAATAAATAATATATTTTCTAATTGATAAAAATACATTAACATGTTTTATTGACTTTGTCAAGAAAATTTGATAATATATTTTCAAATAAATTGATTTTCTAAATAGGGAGGACTTACGATGATAGTTTATATAGATAAAGGGAAAACATACTGCGTTGATGAACGAGGAACAACTTCAAATGATTTGGGGATTTTATTATTCAATTATTATGATGAGCATAAACGAGATAGAGATTTACAAGAAGTTATTGAACATGTTATTTTACGAGAAGGTTCTTTAACTTATAACTATTTAGAGTTCAGCTACAACTATAATGTGGATAATAAATATTCTTTACAAAAATTTCAGATGGGTTCGTTCTTATATAATGATAATAAGAAGATATATGTTGCTTATGATGTTTCATCGGAACAAAAACTAATCTTCTTAGAACTAGTTACCATTATTCGTAATAACTGTAAAATAAGTAAATGTAAGCGATGTGGAAGGTACTTTATCGCAAAAAATAATCACAATGCAAATTACTGTGATAGAGTGGACAAAACACTTGGTGCTACATGTTCAAAGCTAGGAAGTGCTGAAGCTTATAAGGAAAAGCTAACCAAAAATCCTATTTTATTAGAGTATCAGAAAGCATATAAGAGATTATATGCAAGAGTAAGAAATGGTAATATGGAGCAGGCAGAATTTGATAACTGGGTACGTGATATTACAATAGAACGTGATGTACTTGCAGAAGAATTCGAGCAAACACAAGATTTGAAGATTGTTTTAGAATTTAAAGAAAGACTGGGGAATAAAAAATAATTCGAAAATATATTTCTGATAACTTGACTTTTCTATTTTTGATATTATATAATTTAGATAACAGTAAGGTCTGTTGCCGATATAAAGCTCGGAAAAGTTAAAAACCTATAAAGTAATAGAGTGCTACTTATTTATGAGATTATGTCTTGATGGCATAATCTCTTTTGAGAAATGTAGCTTGATTGTAAATAATGACTGGTCTATTATGATAAGACTTCTTCCAGTTAAGCAAGGTTGTAAACCCTTGTCAAGTGTTTCAGAAAGAAAACGGAGTATGTCGCTCCCCATTGGTAGAAATAATGACAGACCCCGCGGTATCTGCGGTTGGTTGGCTATTGCGTAAAGAATGGCTGTAAATCCATAAAAGGATAGGAGGAATTGCTGAGTAAAATGAAGTAGACTTGTAATCTCGTAAGGGCAGCTGAACGAGTTCCACTATCGTGGTTTTGTGACAAGGTTCGAAAGCGAAAGGCTATACTGTGACGGAATTTGCAGTCGAACTCTTCCCTCTTCCGATTTCATAGGATAAGTATGCCTTGAAGTCGGAAGAGGGTTGGGTTCTCGGCTCTGGCGACCTGCTCTGGAATTGACATTTGGAGTACATGATAGCCTATATGTTTTCGAATGAGAACGATTAAGTGGTTATCCCCATATACTTGTATGTGGGTATAAACGAGTTAATTGGACTGAAAGCAAAAAAAGTTGTTACACTTCTTGATTTTACATAATCTACTTTTATATAATATATACATAAGTAGTGATGATATGGTTTACACCATAATAAGTAAAGAGTTTCATAAGTTTTAGGTCATGACAAATTAGAAGAAAGGAGAGAAAAGATTTAAACAAGGTGGAAAGGTCAACCACTTTATAAAAAAAGACTTCTAATTCATAGCATTAGCTATGATGTCTGAACTAAAATATTATAGAAAGGAACTGCTTATTATGAAAATACGTTTACAAGGAACGTTAGACGAAATAAACACTTATGTCAAAGATATGGAAAGATTTTATACTATAATCCATCAAAGTCTGCCTTATAAAAATAATCGTAAATGTACACAAAGTATTGAATATCGTTCCTATATGGAAATACAAATTAAAAAATAACAAATCAATGAGTAGCTCAATATATGGGTTGCTCTTTTTTATTGGGGGTAATTATTGATATGGGAAGAAAATCTTTAGAAAACCAAATGAAATATATCTTATATGCAAAAATGAACGATGGTATAGGACACTCCAAGCATGAGGATAAACAGAAGCTTATTGACGACGGGAAATATAATTTTAAAGATGGTTTGGAAAGTATTTATTCTTATGGTACTGCTGACAAGTATATGCAGGTTGTCCGTGAGTATAGCCAATATTTGTACGATAAGGGAGTTAGTAAATATAGTCTATTAGACAAAACACAAGGATATGCAGAGCAATATTTAAAAGAAAGATTAGACAAGGGATATAGTCTATATACAATTAAGGCTGAAAGGTCTGCACTGGGCAAAATTTACGGCAAAACAATAGAGATTGAATTACCGACAAGAAAAACACAGAATATAAATAGAAGTCGTTTAGAGGTGGAAAATGATAAACATTTTAGTAAGGAACGTAATTCCGATTTAATTACAATAGCAACTGCTACTGGAACAAGACGAAGTGATTTGAAAAAAATGCGTGTAACAGACTTCTTTTATGTCACTACCGATAAAAGGAAACAATATATGTTCGTGCATATTGATAAAAGCAAAGGGGGAAGAAATAGAATTGCATTAGTAGAACCAACAAAACAAAAAGAGGTTGAAAAAATCCTTGCTGATAGAATTGCTAATCATCAGGAAAAAATATGCACTAAAGTTCATTCAGCTATGGATGTTCATTCATATAGAAGAAGCTATGCAAAGGAAATATATACCCAATTATCGAGGGATAAAGAGTTTAGAGAAGATATTTTACAATGCTATCCTGCAAGAAATGAGAATGTAAAAAGCGATACCTATATAAGCAGAAAGACACAGGAACATTTTGATAGGGACTCTGTTTATATTATAAGTCAGTGCTTGGGACATAATAGGTTATCTGTTTCGGTAAACCATTATTTGATATAGTAATTGAATATTACAGATAATTTTGATAGAATAGCACCATAAATTTGAATTTGCGGAGATGATAAGATGGTTAATATAACAGATGTAAAGCAGATTCTTCAACTCTCGATAGATGCGGAGATTAAAGTCTTTCTTGATGGTGGATGGGGTGTAGATGCGTTGCTTGGATATCCGTCAAGAGTCCAT
>JAQYAV010000005.1 GCA_029338675.1 Lachnospiraceae bacterium | reverse complement strand
GCTTCACTAATCTTTTCTGCATCACCTTTCGGATCTTCAAGTCCAACAATTTGCTCATCATTAGAAATGCCAAAAATCAATGCTCCACCAAATGTATTTGCAAACGCACTTACACTTTTACACCAGCTTTTTGGTTTCTTTTCCTCTAGTGCAAGCTTTTTATCGTATTCAGTTGCTTCACCAATTAAATCTTTTATATTCATAGGAAACATTCACTTTCTGTTTTAGTTATAGTTTATCCACAATCTCTAATTTTCTTTATCAATTCATCATCCACGATAACAATATCACATACAATCCGTTCATCTGCAATACGATAATAATGCCTTAAGTAGTCCGTATATTCCACAGCATTTCTCCCTATAATCTTTATAAAAAAAACTATATTTTTTGTTCTCATAATATGGTTTGTACTTTGTGTATATATTAGTGCTCTATTGATATTATCCTAGCTTATCTTTTATATATTCTTCTAAAACACATGCTAATATCTCTAACGAAGGACCTGCTACAAAATATGCATTGCTTTCTTTCGGTTCATATACATAACGCCATTCTTCAAAAGCTTTATTATAATCATCTAAACAATTATTTATCGAAAAAGGTTCCATCCAATCTGAATTTTTTCTCAAAAAACTTTTTACCTTTTCATCAAATTCCCCCTCTATAAATTCTCTTTCTTGTGGAGAAATTTTTCTATATAAATCACGAAGATAATGTCCCTTCGTATATTTTTCTTCATTAAATCCGATAATTTGCTTCATATATATTTCGCAAGCAAACGAGAGATTAGCTGTTATTGCAGGGGCATATATTCCCAAATACCAAGCATTTTTATTAGTCTTTTCCATTAACAACTTCGCTGCAGCACCAAACCCCTCCGCTGACATTAATGCTCTTTCTATATACACTTTGTCCATTATTCCCTCCAAGTACATATCTATAAAACATTTTCCACCATTGTTTTATGATATTTAGAATTATACCTATATTACTATAATATCTCACATAAACCTGCATCCAATCTAATATTTATAACTATACACAAAACATCAGACCTTATCCTCCAAAATCTATCTATCATATTCCCACTTATATCCACCCGCTTGCTTCTGTTTTCCGTTTGCTGCATCTCTAATACTTTTAGAGTTTATTCCAGTCTCCCTTACAGCACCTGCTATTGATTCATACATCCTTATATAATGACCATCTAAACTGAATTGTATTACTTTTCTTGCTTCACCACTTGACCTTTTCTCAATAACCGCTGCAATGCAATTTTTATCGCAAGGCAATTCCACCTTTCTCCATTGATAACCTCCTGCTGTACTTCTAAACCCTCTGCAAGCACGTTGAATATTGAATTCCCTAATTCCACTTATTTTTGCTGCTTCCGCTGTATTCAAATACTCAGCAACAAATTCTCCATTCAATGTGTATTGATAAACAGCCCATTTTTTTACCTCTATTTTGGCTAATCCTTTTTCAAATGTAAATTCTGCTTGTTTTTTCTGCGGTACTTCTATATGTAAATTATTTAATATTTCTATAAAACTGATATCTGTTATATCCGTTTTATAATTCCACTCTACAAGTTTTACGCCTTTTTCTTTACACTTTTCACGTTTCATTTCATCTCGACGCCTTGCATTTTTCAAGCCTTCCTCACCACCAAAAACATCGATTGCTTCATAATGTTGCATTCCTTGATATTCAATGCCCATTGATAATTCTGGTATGTACATATCAAGAGATTGACCTTCCAACCAAGTTGAACGATATTGATAAATCGTATTAGGAAAATATGATTTAACCAACATAAACAAAGAAAATTCACTCTTCCATCTTGCATTTATTTTTCCTTCTTCAGTTAGTTTTTGCAATACTATTGAATACTCTCGCCGAATATCATCAAAATTATTGCACAGATAATAATACTCATTTTTGTCTGTCATATAACCACTGTAAAGTAATGCATTATAGGGATACACAGTCATCCAATACTTTATTATATCTTTTGAATTTTTAGATGTTCTACGTAATATAGTATTCACCACTGTCTCAATTTCCTTCTTGTCACCCACATATATTTTTTTTGTCAAGTACCTAATTACACCTCGAATTTCCACACCACAAACTGAAGGATATGTAACCATTCCCTCCTTCCAAAGAAATAACCATAAATACACAATATTCATATTGTCATTTATAATTCGTATTCTATAATTGTGCGAAAAGTCTTCCAAAAACATTGGTTTTAACAATTCTACTTCTGCATTATGGGCAAAATAATCTTTTATAATAATTTCAGCAATAGGATTTTTTACTGCAAAATAATATTCATGATATCCAAAAGTTTGTCGTGGAATTCTTTTTTGAAACAACTCCCATTCTTCCGCTTCCATTTTTTTGTTAGGTATATATTTCACATCACTCTCAAGATGAAACAACTCCCAAAAATCTGTTTCTTCCCGTTGGTAAATACGCGATTCTAAATCATTTTTACTTTCGCATTCTTTTCCCGAAGAAAAATCATATTCTATATAATCCATTATATTATTTGCTTTATAATAAAATACGCCCGGTCTTAAAAGTGAAGGTTCAAAATCACATATATCTTCTAGTTTCTTTATTTCATAGCCGTTCTTATAAAAAGTCAATGTATATGTTCTGTCTATATTATCGCTATTGGGACACATATCTACAACAACTAAGTCCTTAAACATTTTAGCATCATAAACTGCTTTTACATTTAGTATTTGCCATACACCGTCATAATTACCTACTATGCATGGATTAAATATTAGATTTTCATGTATTTTCTTTAAAGACAATGTATCCCACATGTATGAAAGGTTATTAATCTTGTACATCTTATTATTCAAATAAAATATATAATCAAATACCCAAAGTCTATAGTATTCCATTTTTTTCTTCCGCACATTAATCGGTCCACAATAATACAAATAATCCTCTATTTTTACAAAATAGCAAATGCTTTCGCCTTCTTCAAATTCATCTTCATAGGTTACTGAAAATTCTGAACTACTTTTAATAACTTCCTCAATAATCCACTCTTTTTTCACTTGTTTTAACAACTTATTTATTATAGTTTTTTCTGAGCCTTTTACTGGTATTTTACATTTATATTCCATTTGCTTACCTATCTCTTTGTATATTACTGTAACAACTCTTTTAAAGTTATTAATAATCACAAATTTAATCTTTACTTATCTGCATTACCTCAATTGATGATATCAATATGTTTAACATGTTACTAAAAATCTTATTCAGATTCTCTTTACAATATTTATTTTATTATACCATCTTTTCTATCAATCCACCACCAAAACTGATTTAAAAAAGGTTGTCGCAGTCTCAAATCAATGTTACAACCTATTGTCATAAAGCCTCTATATCACCTTATAATTCTTCTATAGACCTGCTTCTTCTCTCGCATCCCTTCCTCATAAATCTGGTCAAACACTTCATACCTCTTCTGCTGATCCATATCAACTCCAAGTCTATCGATTACCTTGTTAAACAGTTTAATCCCAGCAAAATACTCCATATCTCCGACCCCGAACACTTCAGATAACACATCTGCCGAATACCCTGCAATTCTGCCTGCATCAATTCCTAATAGTTCCATTGTCTCTATTACCCGTTCTGCTCTCTCTCCGATAAATTCTTCTGCATTCTGTTTCTCATAATAATCTGTCAAAAGCTTAGTCTCCTCATAAACAGAATCAAAACTTGTGTCCATACCAATCTTTTCAAAATAAGTCCTAACCATCTCAAATACTGCATCTGTTCCCCTTTCATCAAACGGATAACAACGGACTTTTTCAGCTACACTCATTCTCATATAATCAGCCTTATCAGATGGTAATCTCACCGTTTCACCATACTCCCGAATATCATCATTCTGCAAGCCAGTTTCAACACTCTCAGCCATCACATTAATACCTGTTTCTACAACACTTTCAACATTTGTAACAGCAGTCTCTGAAAACGTTTCTACCTCTGTTTCAAGCTCATCATCTACAACCGCTTCAAACTCCTGTTCCGTAATTATATCTGCCTCCACAGCATCATCCAAAGCAGTATTCTCTACTTCCGCAACCTCAAGCACCCGATATGGATTCTCCGGCACTTTATCATTCTCCACATCCGCCATATCCTCCATATCTCCAACCGGTATTTGGAGTTCCAATTCAGCCTCTGCCAGACTTCCATCCCTCTCAAGGCACCGTTCCACCGCTTTCAGTTTCTTTCGATTATTCTTCTTTTGAATCTTAATCTGCTCCAAACGTTCCCGATAATCATCTTCTGACACTTCAAAGAATTCAAAATCTTCCGCAGTCTTGCAAGACCTTTTCTGTAAAGTCCTGTCACGGTATATTTCCTTCTGTGCTTTGCACAATTCCTCATCCACCCGCTGTAATCTCAACTTCAGGCGGAACAAATCTCCATATGACTTCACATCATACTTGACCAGTACAATATCAATCTTTCCGGACAACTCATTTTTTCTGATTGCACCCTTTAGCAAAGGATCACGCTGAAATACCAGCATACAGTTGTTGATTGTCTGACAGGTATTGCCTTTATCGTTTCTTGCCAAATCTGCCCGAATATCCTCCACCGTACTCATTTCCATATCAAGCACTTCCCCGATTTCGTTCCATGATACGTTCTCTTCCGATTCTGACTCTCTCTGCAACTTCTTCCACCTCCTTCCTGCCTTTCATAAAAAGTTCCTGTTTATCCTCCGTACTGCCCATACATAAAATATCCAGCCAGTAATTCATAATCGGTTCCGCATGAAGCATCCGTGCATAATCCTCTGAAAAAATAATATCCGGTGGCTTTCCATTAAGGAAAATACCCATCTGCTCTATCAGTGATAAACTTCTATAAATGCTAAGATATAAATGTACAAAAATGATCGTTTAAGAATGTACAATTTCCAGTTATAATGGATTCCATTGGAGGAATCACATTATGATATATACACAAAAGATAAACATTGATTTTCAGGTAAAATCCCTTGAG
>JAQYAV010000004.1 GCA_029338675.1 Lachnospiraceae bacterium | reverse complement strand
CGATATCACTGCAACTAGTAACATTTGCAAGACAATAGAAGTGTCTATTAAATGACTCCATTATTAGTTTTGCATCATTTTTATCCACAATCGAAAAATCTATAACATTATCTTTAGTTATAAACTTAAATTGATTGTCCCCGAACATTTCAACTCGACCGTTCTTTGCAACAATCTTTTGTTTAATCGTCATTCTACATTGTATATCAGTAAAACAACTATCTTGATTCATCACCAATTCATTTATTATCATTGCTTCACCTCAATTTCTAATAAATACTCATTACCATTTCTTCTATCAATAGCAGAAAGTATAATATTATTCATAGAACTAAATTTTGTACTTCCATATATTTGCTTGCCTGTACTATTGTTCAAGAAGAAATCGTATTGATTCGATAAATCTCCAATCTCAATTCCATCTTCTACGCAGGTGATTCTAAAAGCTTTCTCATCTAGGTGGTTGCTGTTAAGGCCTTCCAATACTCTCATTGGAATATTAATTACCCCTTCGGATATCTCATGTACAAAATCCCATTTGAATTCTTTTCTCTCTCCAACAACCCTGTATGCAGAAACACTAATTACGCTATTTTCAGCATCACACCACGGACAAACAGATTCCTCATTTCCGTAATAATCCATTTGACAACATTTGCATCTAACTACATGATCTAGTTCTTTTGCCAAAACATAAGTCCATTCCGGCATCGTTGTTCTTTTTTGCCTATTTCTTCTTCCGTTTTCACTAAAAGTCTTTTGAAACTTTTCAAAAAGCGAAGCATTAATAAACATTTCAATCGGCATTCCTGAAAATGATCTATTACTGTCATCTTCTTCATCACATACCCAAGCAAATGCTCCTGTGCAAGTATAATCTTCCTCAGGTGCATCTAACATATCAAGTTCATCCAACATCTCTGATGCCGCAAATCCCATAAATGGATGGCACATTGTCAATTCCCAAAACAATGCTATTGCAAAAGAAAAAGCATCCGAATACATAGTCTTACCTTTGTCTTCGTATATTTCTGGAGCACCATAGCCTGGGCTATGCAATCCTCCATCCCTTTTCTTCATAGACTCCTTCATAAAACTCAAATTATCACAGTCAATCAACCAAACATGTGACATTTGAGGGTCAGCAGATACAAACATATTTTTTTCTGATATGTCACAATATACAAGACCACTAGCATGAATTTTCGATAGTACACACGAAGCATTTAAAAATGCATTTAATCTCTTACGCATTCCGCCTGTCGCAATATATTTCTGTAACCTATCTCCCAAATATTCATTTGCTTCTTTCATGTTATTAATCCACTCATTATCGGGGAGTTCATAATCATCTCCGCTAAAGGCTTCTTCAAATGATACCATGCCATCTAACATCTTCATAGTATATCCCACAACATCTCTTAATATTGTCTGTGGAAGAGTTAAGTTTGTATTCTCTAACATTGGTAAAATTCTTATATTATCAAACTTATCATTATTAGATGTGTCCTTCTCAATTTCCTGTGTCATTGGATTCCACTCCAATTTAAGTAACACATTCGGTTCTTCAGTTAGATAAACAATGCCTTGTCCACCACTACTTAACACCTTTGATGCGATATGACTTCTACCATATGTATCTACATATATATCTTTAGCCATTTATTTCTCACCTTCCATCACAAAAGCCAAGGTTTTATCATCCATTCCCGGCCAGTCTTTTAACCATGATTCTATTTCTTCAATCACTTCATTTTTTCCCTTATTAGAATATTCATCCACAAATTCTTGCGTAAATCCTGTTATATCGTCTTCTTGCATTGTTCCTATTTCAACGCCGTCAGTACATGATACTGCACCTTGAAATTTTGAGTACTTCATTTCAACTATTTCAATCTTTTCACGATCCAGATTTTCTTTCAAACAATCAGTTTCATTCGCAAAATAATTTTCTTTTTTATCATATAAACAAGTAACTTTTCCATCTGCATAGATTGCCAAAAAACCGTCACCTAATCTAGCGGCTTTAATCGTCTTTTCTCTTATCACAGCTACAAGTAATGTTGCATAACACTGCTTAATATCATATTCAGATAAACGTTTCTTCCACTCTTCATGGCACGCATAAATGATATCCTTAAAACTTATTACATCTAAATCTAAAGTATAATTACTAATTACATCGTATACACTTTCGCATATACATTTAGAGCCAAAATGTGAAAGTGACTTACTCCCCATTCCATCAGAAACCACCATAATATATCCATCTTTATATGATTTACTTAAAAAAGAGTCTTGATTCACATCATGATAGCTTCCCATTATCGATATTCCACCAGAAATCACCTTATCACCTCACATTCGTATTTATCTACACACATTCATATATTGCTTGCATAAAATCTGTCACTGAATAAACCACTTTCTCAGTTGCAATATCCTGTAAAATCGTCCTATTCGCATCAATGCCAACAAAAATAGGTATGATGTTTACACTCATTTTTTTGATTTGTGCCTTATCTCCACTATTGAAATTGCCATCACTAACGAAAATCATTGTTTGATTTTCATCTATCATTTGCTTTAGTTCTTCTAGACCTGAAAGCGATAATTTTCCTGCAAACTCAATTTTTGCTTTTTCCAAATTTTCTATTTTCTTACTTTCTTGTCCCCACTGATACAATGCAAATTCGATACCGTCAAAATCGGTTGTCCCCATTACATTACATATTCCATTTAGCAGATACTTTATTACTGCGTTTTTATCATCTTCCGCCATACTTCCAGAAGCATCCACTACTATATTTACTGTTTTACTCAATGAATCCCCTCCTATACTGAATATGGTCTAAACCATGCTTTTAACTCTAAATTATCAACAAGGAAAGCTCGATTCTTCTTCACTGACGCATTTGATTGTGAGCCAGCTCCTAGCAGGAAATTTTTTTCATCCACATTAACTGAGTATCCTATTCTATAATTAAATTCATCTTTTGGAACACCGCAGTTCTTAATTCGATTACTTCCTTCATAGAAAGCAATAATATAACTTCCCTTTTCATTTGCATTATCTAGATAATCCTTAAAGAAAGCCGTTTCCGGCTTTGGTGTTCCATACATTGTCGGTGCATAACCAATTTGTTTTGTCAGATTACAATTGTCTATAATAAGAATTCGTTTTTTGTCAAAAGCACACTCTGCATATTTTTCACAAAAATCTTTCATTGACCAAAAACAAACCACTTTTGAACTCAATACAGTATCAATCATCTCATTGTCATCACCAACATAAATTACTTCTTCACAGTATTCACTTGTCAAAGCCGACTCAATAACAGAATCTAGCAAACTCTTCTTAATGATATCGTCATGGCCACAGATTAGGAGATTATCCGTAACTCGTGGTCTCAAATTAACTGAAAATGGTTCAGCATTATAGTCCATAAGTTCACCAAAAGTAATCTGAAGATTGGTTCTTTGTGAAACATTTGATTTTGAGGGTCTTGTTGGAAGACTCTGCCCTTCAAATATTTTAGTTTCAGTATCTATGTTGATGTCATTACATTTCTTCTCAATTTTTACAATCCACTCTGCTATTTTCTTTTCCTCTGCTCTTGGAATCATAAATTTTATATTTCCAGAAACACTTCCTTGTGATGTATTTAATATTGCGAATGGAACTTTTAATTCTGATGCTTCTTCATTATTTGATGTAATTCCACCTAACAAATACTTCGAATCTTCAGCCGAGCACTTTAATGCAACTCTTCCACCAAACTGTGGACCTAGTGTTGAAAAATCAATTCCTTTTAACGATTGAGTTGCTAACACTAAATGAATACCGCATGCTCGTCCCTGTTTAGCAAGCATTTCGAGTGTTGAAATCGTCTGATCCTTTTGGGCATTCCCAAACAATACCTGGAATTCGTCAATCACTACCATTATTCTTGGCATTATTTCATTTGGATTCTTATCTCTATATCCTTGAATATCCTTGCAGCCACATGTTTTAAATGCCACATAACGTTTTTCTTTTTCTTCAACCAAATGTTTCAATACAGTAATTCCATACTCTGTATCAGCTTCAGTTGCTACAAGTTTTGCATGTTTTAAGTTAGGATTTGCGTACTGACTGAACTCAACACCTTCCTTGAAATCCAATAAATAAACTCTCATTTCGTTCGGTGAGTAACGGCAACATGCACTCATAATCAAATTATGTAAGAAATTTGATTTACCCGAACCTGTTGTACCGCCAATAAGAAAATGAGGTGTTGCATCTCCTATATCCAGCTCAATAATACTATTTCCCGATGCTCCACACCCCACCGGAATCAACAATCCATTTCGTGAATTACAGTTGAACATTGAACCATGTTCCATAATTTCATCGAAAGACATCCCTTGGCTATTCTGTTTCTCCGCTATAGCCTTTAATTCGTCTAATAGAATACTCAGTTGATAATCATCTGGAAATTTCTCACCAACATTTTCAATTTCAAGATGTTCAAAATCATTACTAATGTTATCTTCTTCAAAAACATTGTGTAGCTGAACACTATTTTCAATACAACCTCGCAGTTCAATTTCCATTTTTTTCATTTTGCTATCTTCCGTATTCAAAATAGCTTCATTAAACGAAAATAGTACTAGCAAACCGCACTGTTTTCCATGAACAATTAATGTTCTGAACATATCAAAACATTCTTGATCCATTCCATCTTGAACTGCAGTGAAAATAAAAACTTTATATGGCAACATTCTTCTTAATTCTCGTTGCGAATATAACCTTCTATTATATGAATCCCAATCTTGACAATCTGTAGCAATATTGAATACATTACTTTGTAAATCAAGGATGTACTTCGTAACATCTTTTAATGCGGCTTTCAATTCCAAAGTAGAAGAAAGAATTTTCTTTTGAGGAAATAATCTCTCATTTGGAAACAACGAGTTGAATTTGCTTACTGTCTTTCCCAATCCTATAGGGTCAAAAACATAGTATTCTTGTTTATCAACAGGTAATGCAAACAAAAGCCTTAGTAAAACTTTGTGAAGAATTACATTTTTTGACTCATCACAAATATACATAGGTTTCTCAAACGGAAATGAGAAGGTCTTTGGAACAAAAAAATCCAAATTATTGAATGTAACATGCAACTTTCCTAATGCAATATTTCTTGGAAACCTACCTTTTGTATTAATATATTCTGAAGACAATTCCATTAATGAAGGCTGGCTTTTGCGTATTCGTTGGCACAGTCTATCTATCTTTTCTTGGTAATCTATTGCTTCATTCTTAAATCTTCTAGTTATAGATTCCTTTCTTGCCGAATACTCATCATATTCTTTATGTAAAATGTATCCCTCTGCATTTTTGTAGTGTGCATCTAATGTTTCATATCTTCTATCTCTAGAAGTAATAGAATCATCTAAACAATGCAACAAGCCTTCCATTGTTTCCTGGTTTCTCTCCATGATTTCCCTTCTTCCTACAATATGGTTCTAAGCTCCAATAGAAGAGTCATTATCTCCATTTTTTTCACTTCAGCTTCATCCCATGCAAAATCCAATTTCTGCAAATCACCTTCAAAAGGCTCATATACATCTCTTACAATAGCACCACCAAATGAATCATTAACTTTTTCTGAAAAAGTGGATTTACTATTGCTTAATTGACCACGTACTTCACTAAACATCTTTCAATTTCCCCTTTACAAAGTTAATGCATCTATTATCTAAATCATCTTTTCGAGGCAGCATACCTATCATAGGTGAACCTGCCTCTCTAAGTTTTTCTCTAAGTTCATTCTCCTTTTCTGGAGATAAATCATGTATATCTCTTGTACATATTACGCAAGAAGCATCACAACTTTTATGTCCAAATGCCTGATCCTGCATATGACTTAGTTGTTGGTATAGATACGAGCTATGACCAGACTTAACTTCAACAGCCAAACTGCCGCCTTCTCTTGCTCCCATACCTTCACCACGGCCTAGCACCAATGGATTTGTAAGTCCATATACTATCATATCAACCTTTGTATAACGTCCATCCGGAAGTGACTCCCTCGCTTGGGTACTTATTTGCGTACTTATCGGCTTAAACGCCCTTATAACAATTTCCTCACACAGTCTTCCGACCATCTGTTTCTTAATCTTTAACTCCGCCCCCGCTTCATTTCCTATTTTCATTTCATTACAGTAGCTATCAACATTAGCTCTAAATCCCATATCAGTTGCATATAAATACTCTAGAATGGCATCCACAACATTCTCGTCAACATCAAGTTTATCCCTAATTTCATTAGGACGAACGGGGGTATTTTCTTCAGGTTTATCATTAAACCATTTATCAAGGTTATTTCTAACATCTGGTGCAATCCTTGATATATATTTTTGTAAATCTTGATATGCAAGATTCAGCCTTGCACATCCTCTATCTATTGTAACCTCAATACTTCTCTTCCCGGCTTCAAAATGCATCTGTAAGGTATCGTGTCTTTCATGTGCAAGATTCATAGCTTTGACGGCCATTTCGTATCTTCTTTCCAAAGCTTCACGATGTCTAACTGCTTCCTCATATTCTTGTCTAGCCGAAACCAATTGAGACTCTATGTCAGCTATTCTAGCTCCCACTGCGGCCATAGCAATAGGATCTGGAGTAACTGCAGCCAACTCTGCAAGAGCAGCCGCAAGTCTAACCTCCAGTTCAACTACAATGACATGCTTGGTCATTTCAACACCTTTAGCAATATCAAGCATAGTCCTACTAGTTTGCTCCTCTGTTTGGGTTTCTTCCAACAACTGCCTTGCTTGATTGAGTCCATCATTGCAAGTATCATAGGAGCTATTTTTTATTTTACTTAATTCCTGTGCAGCATTACTTATTGCATTAACTTCAAAAACACTTGCAACTGTACTCATACTGTTTCACTACCTTCCCAAATATGTGCTTAAATCTTCCGCCATTGTTCTTAAATGAGGAATCTGTTCAGACGCATTCTCCTTAAAATTCTGAAGAGCATTAATTAGCTGCTTGTAAGTTTCTTCAAAACTAGCTCTCTGCTGATCCTGCCAAGATTCTCCTAACTGTTCAAAAGCAGAATTAAGTCTTCCTGTTTCTTCCTCTACCGTATTCAAATAATGTTCAAGTGTATTTGAAAAGCTTCTAATTTCCTCTGGATCGCCAATTGCCTGTGCCATATTTCATTCCTCCCTCAGAATCAATATAAATCATCATCGTCATCGTTAGCGGTATTGTTATCATACTTTGGTGCAGTTGAAGGCGTAGGTACACTATTTGAATTAGGTGCTGTAGCCATTGTAGAAATAGACATACTAATTGTCTTAAACTGTTCCGAAATATCCTTTGCATCTTCAGCAAATAAAACTGCATTTGGATCCTGCGTAAATCTCTCAAGAACACTTCTATCTGCATCGTTACCAATAGCCACTGCAAATCTCTGGCATTTTGCTGAACGACCATCATTAATAAATTTGTCCATTGGACTCTTCCAATCATCGTTTGGCGCACCATCTGATACTAATACCACTGCTGGACGATAAATTCTTGAAGGTGTTTCATTTTTATCATCAATCATATCCTTTGCCATTCTTAATGCTGTACCCATTGGAGTCATTCCCGATGCTTTAAACTTACTAATTCCCTTTGCCTGTAAATCCTTTACAGGAGTGTATCTTGTGTGTAAATCAACGCTATCACCAAAGGTAATGATTGCAACATCAATAATCTGTTCCTTTGCCTGTGCTGCTGCAAATGTTTCAATCATATCGATTGTTGCATCATACAAGCTATCAATCTTTGCTCCGCTCATGCTTCCACTAACATCAAGTAATAAAATTACTGGTAATTTCTTTGCTTCTGGTGCCTTGTAATTGTTTGGATTAAATGCCATATTCGTTTCCTCCTAATAAGTTAATAAGTAATTATATATTATCTGTATGACACCTAGTGTCATACAAACATTTAAAACATTAGTTTTTCAATAATAGACGATAGATTCATGCCTGCACGTCCATCACTACAGGTCTTAGCTGCTGTTGCAACATATCGATGGTCTCCATAATATGTCCATTTATAGTGCTTACCATCATCACTTATTTCAAATCCCAGTGTTTCCAGCAATCCCTTTAATGAACCATTCAGATTCTTATATCCCTTCAATGCATTTTTTAACTGCTCTTTTCTTTTTTCCGGCAATCCCTTAAATTCATTACTCTCTAACAAATCCGAAATTATGTGCCATCTTCTTGAATCTTCCTTACAATTTTTTTGATATTCAGACATGATATCTAACACAATTTCTTTTATCTCATCCGTATAAAACTCTCGCTCATCTCCCAAGTACAATACAGGACTTTTGTCTTTATCTGAATATCTCATTCGTAACCCTTGAAGTTCTGCGGTTAGGCGTTGTACTTCATTGCTCAACTTAACATTTGATTCTTCCATTTTTTCAAGTTGTTCGCCAAACACATCGTACAAATTGTTATTTTCTTCTTCTATAGCACTTTGATTTGATAATAATTTTTTATTTTCAATGTGCAATTTTTCTGTAAGTACTCCATCCCATGTATCTATCGCCTTACGCATTCTAGAGTTCATATAGTTATACACATCATTAACTATTCTGTCCTCTAAATAATCCGCATCTTGACAAGAGCCTGTCATATTAAGAATTCTACTTTTTTTATTATGGCTAGGATAATATATAAATATTTTCCCTGCTCTAGCGTCATTGCTATCTAAAACATCTGAAAATCCTGTTAGCTCAATACCATTCTCTGGTTCGCATATTACATGAGCTACACCTTGCAATCTAAATGCCAACTTATTTACATCTAAAGGATTTTCACCCATCCCCGTTCTAGCTACATAAACCACAGGCAATTTTGAAATTATTGTTTTTTCTACAACACCCTTAAAAAATGATGTACACTCTGAAATGCTATGTTCCTTATTTAGCACCCTTATTCCATTATCCTCACCTGAGAATTCTCCAAAAAGAATCATTTTAACAAAAAACGGTGGGTAATAGGTTGGAAAGAAATCGGTAGTAAATTCTGTAGTTTCCAATGTTACTGAGATAGAGAGCATCATATTTGCATTATCTAAAACAAAATCCGTACACCAAACTCCATGCTCGTCTTCCTTCTGCAATCTTGAAGCTATAATTTCTTTTTCCTGAATTTCTTGTAGTGACAAAACTATGTTCTCTTGTTTCCATGAGCAATTAAAATCAGTTTCATTCCATGCTAAGTCATTAATTTTGTCATATTTGCTTCCTTGATTCCACTTAATGACAGTTTTAACAAATTCACTTTTTGTCAAAGAATCATTTATTGGAAATTTTGTAGTATAGGTAACCATATTAATGCCTCCTTAAGTTTCATCTGCATTCGGTTTCTTTACATATTTTCCCGATTTAACTCTTTCATCTTTTGGTTTTTTCGCATCTTCCGGAATAGCCCAGGTATTCCCAAATTTAATTACCCCTTCTATGCGCCCATCTAAACATAAAGTATTGATTCTTCTCTCTTTGATCCCCCACTTTTTCGAAACCTCTGAAATTTTTAAATATCCGTTCACAATTCACCTCACTGATACAAAAAAGACACAATCTCTCCTCTGATTCGGAGAAAGACTGTGTCTAATAATCAATACTGCAACTGGCTGACATTTTACAGTCCCTATAGTTTTGCGTCATACACTTTCGTATACTTTGCCTCGATATCAAGCTAAAGAAAATTATACAATTTCATTCGCACAATGTCAATCAAAACTTGTTTGTTTTGCATCCAATTACACATATTTACTTTTTCCTTTTGTGCACTCTGCACAATGCTAAATCATTACTTTTGTTCCACTCTTAAATTCAACTGTAAATGTTCCACTCTCATGCACCGTTATCTGTTCGATAAGCCTTCTAACCAGACCATCATCGAACTCCTCAAACTCGGTGGTCTGTTCGTGAAGAAAATCAATAAGTTCTGCTTTCTTTTCCTGTCTGCCCTTATCTTCAGCAAGGGTTACCAAAATCTTCTGCTTTTCTTCATTCAGCCTATCCGATTCTCTTGCCAAATCTTCATACCCTTCTGATGAAGTGGCTCTGTCGACAAGTTCAAGCTGTACCGCCTTTATTTTCTCGTCAAGTTCTGCAAGTTCCTCATCGGCACAAATAACTGTCTGCTCTAAAATGGTTTCAAGGTTTGCGATTACCGTGCTTTTCTGCCCCACTACCTTATTGATAGCTTTCATAACTGCTGCCTGTAAATCTGTTTCCTGAATGGTAGGTGCATCACATTCGCCGGGACCGTGTTCTACCCTGGTGCAACATCTCCATACTGTAGAATGCTTTCCTCTATTGTTCCATGCAATTCTGCGATAAATGTCTCCGCACTTCTCGCAGGTACAGAGGCTTGAAAGGGCATACTTGCTACTATAGATGCGTTTCTTCTTTCCGTCCTCGCCACTCCTAAAATTGGCTCTTCGCACCATTTCTTCTTGCACTCTCATAAAAAGGTCTCTTGGAATAATGGCTTCGTGGCTGTCTTCCACGTAGTACTGTGGTGCAATTCCATATAAATGCTAAGATAACAATGTACAGAGTTGCTAATATTTTTATGTATAGTATAAAGTAATATTTACCAAAGTATTAACGGTGATGAAAATGTTATTTAAGACAACTATTAATACTGAAATAAATATTAAAGCAGTAAACGACTTACCTAAACTTAAAATTATGATAGAGGTAAATAATTTGGATAGACCTAATTTTAGTGCTATGGCAAGACAATTAGGAGTTGATAGAAGAACAGTTAAAAAGTACTATGATGGAAATATTAACAAGACAAGAAAACCTAAAAAGTCAAAGATAGATGACTTTTATGACATCATTTCGAACCTGCTTTCAGCAGAGACGGATCAAATCTTCTATTATAAAACACATCTATATAGATATTTGGTTCGAGAAAAGGGGTTACAGTGCTCTCGAAGCGATTTTAATTATTATATTTTAAAACATCAAGAATTTGCAGAATATTTTAAACCTAAAGCTAAAAAGGATTCTGTAAAATCTGAAACACCATTTGGAAAACAAGCACAATTTGATTGGAAAGAAAAACTTAACTTTACATTCAAAAATGGTGAAAAATTTATCTTTAATGTAGGAAGCTTAGTTTTATCTGCTTCCAGATTTAAATACTGGGCAGTTTGTCCTTCAACATCTCAAGCATATTTATTTGATTTCTTAGTAAATGCCTTCGAAGAACTCGGAGGAGTTCCTAATGAAATAATTATAGATAATGCTTCAACTATGATGGATAAAGCTAGAACTGAACGTTCGGACGGAAAAATTAATCCTAAGTTTCAACAGTTGGCTGATGATTTTGGTTTTAATATCGTTCCTTGCGTTAGAGCAAGACCAAATACCAAGGCTAAAGTTGAAAACCCAATGAGAATTATAGATGAAATAATGACCTATAATGGTCT
This sequence comes from Lachnospiraceae bacterium, assembly GCA_029338675.1. GTDB lineage: Bacteria > Bacillota > Clostridia > Lachnospirales > Lachnospiraceae > Coprococcus_C. The sequence goes on along the minus strand of JAQYAV010000004.1, from coordinate 1,269 downwards.
TTTGGCTGATGAAGAAGAATTATATGAAAAAATGAGAATTATAACAAATGAAGCTAATTCAAGGATATGTCAAGCGACAGGAGTCCCTCCTATATTGGTATTTAAAAAGGAAAAAGAACATCTTTTACCTTTACCAAATCGTAAAATATGTTCTTCTTACAAAATCACAACAATATCAACCAAAGTTAATTCAAATGCCTTATTTAAATATAAGGGAAATCTATATTCCGTTCCTAAAGATTTCATTGATAAAAATATTGTTGTAAAAGTTATAGATAATAATCTATATGTTTATTATGCTCATAAATTAATAACTTTACACACAATTTCGCATAAAAAACTAAATTATCATGAAAATCATCATTTAGAAATGCTAGGATTAACTTTTAAAAACTCATCAGATGAAGAATTAAAAGACTATGCAGCTAAACATTTAGAGGAGATGAGAAAATTCAATGAACAATTATCAACAGTTACAAAAGAATTTGAATAAACTTAAGCTAACACAAATTAGTCTACATTTAGATGATTATATTAACAAAATAAATGATCATAAAATTAGTGTTGTAGACGCTTTATATGAATTAACTACTAAGGAAGTTAAAGTCAAGGATTTTAACGCAGCGAATGCCATGGTTAAAGTGGCAGGATTTCCACACTTAAAGGAATTAAAAGACTTTGATTTTGACTTTCAGCCTAAAATAAATAAGCAACAATTTTTAGATTTTGAAAGTCTAAGATTTTTAGAAAATAACAATAATATTATATTAATCGGAAACAGTGGCGTGGGTAAAACCCACCTTGCGACTTCGATAGGAATTGCAGCAGCCAAAAAAAGAGTTAGCACGTATTTTATAAAGTGTCAAGATTTAATAGAACAGCTAAAGAAGGCATATTTAGAGAATAAACTAGATTCTAGGATAAAACATTTCAGTAAGTATAAACTTCTTATAATCGATGAAATAGGCTATCTTCCTATTGGTGAGCAAGAAGCTAAAATGTTTTTTCAGCTAATAGATAGACGCTATGAAAAGAAAAGTACAATTGTTACTAGCAATATACATTTAGCCGACTGGAATCAAATATTTGTGGATAATTTATTAGCAAGTGCTATTTTAGATAGACTCGTTCATCATTCTACTATTGTAACTATCTTAGGAAACTCTTATAGAACTGCGACTGCACTTTCTAAGATATCTGATAAAAATAACTGAGCAATTGTACATGAAAATATTAGCACAATTGTTCAAAAAAATCTTGACATTAATA
>JAQYAV010000003.1 GCA_029338675.1 Lachnospiraceae bacterium | reverse complement strand
AATAAATAGAGCCCTTTAGGGCTCAGTGAGTAAATGATGTTGCGGCTGGCGAACCTTTTCAATGAGTCTTTAGACTCCAGAGCCGGTAATAAGCCCTTATAGGGCTTGAACAAACCACCGGCTAAGCCGGTGGTTCTGATTATTTGGAGAGGTATAGCGATTGATGTATCTAATATATAGCAATAGTGTTGCTAAAATATTATGATTATGATACAATTAGCTGTCTGTTTAAGGAGAAAACGGATTTCTAAAGGTTTAGAAACCTTAGCGCCAGACCATAAGACTAATTTGTGGTTAACGAGGTAAAGAGTTATCGAGAAGATTCATATCTTATTTCGGCGGATGCTCTTTCGTATTGCTACATGCGTATATATGAACAAATATGAGAGTAATCTCAAAACAAAGTCATATAAGTAGCCGTAGATTATGTACCGTTAGTTATATTTGCCTATTATTAACAATAAAATGATAAGTAGAAGATATCTATTGGTAGTGATTTTCGTGAACTAATTTATATTAATAAACGCAAATTAATGGGAACACAGTATATATTTTGATATAAATGTTCGCAGTTTTTTGTGTTACAAAAAATGAATTGAGGTAAATAATATGTGTGGAATTATAGGATTTACAGGTAATATTCAAGCTAAAAATATTATTATTGATGGATTAGAAAGATTAGAATATCGCGGATATGATAGTGCAGGTCTTGCATTACTTAACAACGGAAGAATCAATGTGATGAAGAAAACAGGAAAGGTAGCTGATTTGAGAAAGCTTTGTGAAAATGCTGAGTTATCAGGTACTTGTGGAATCGGACATACAAGATGGGCAACTCATGGTGGAGTAACAGATGTTAATGCGCATCCACATAGATGTGGTCAGGTTGTTCTTATTCATAACGGAATAATTGAAAATTATAAGCAGATTATATCTGAATATGGTCTTGCTGATAAGCTTATGTCAGAGACTGATTCTGAGGTTGTAGCTGCACTTCTTGATACTCTTTATGATGGAGATCCAATTAAAGCAATCAAGAAAACAGTTAATGTTTTATCTGGCGCATTTGCTCTTTGTATTATGTTCCAGGATATTCCAGGTAAGATTTTCTCTATTAGAAACGTTAGTCCAATGGTAGCTACTTCCTGTGAGAAGGGATCAATTATTGCTTCTGATTTAACAGCACTTATTGAATTTTCTAAGGATTATTTTGTTGTTCCTGAATATCATATATTAACACTTAGTAAAGAGGGTATTGATATTATTGATATGAAGGGTAACGAGGTTAAGCCAGAGATATTATCTGTTAACTGGGATATTGCAAGTGCTCAAAAGGGTGGTTATCCATTCTTTATGTTAAAGGAAATATATGAGCAGCCAGATGCAATTCGTAATACAGTAACTCCAAGAGTAAGTCAGGGCTTACCAGATTTTACAGAAGATGGAATTGATGATTCGATATTTACAGATTGCGAGAGAATATGCGTAGTTGCATGTGGTACTGCAATGCATGCTGGAATGGTTGGAAAGCATCTTATTGAAAGTAGATTGCGTGTGCCTGTTCAGGTTGAGATTGCATCGGAATTTAGATATAAGAACCCAATAATGGATTCTAAAACTCTTACAATCGTATTGTCACAGTCAGGTGAGACAATTGATACTTTGGAAGCACTTAAGTTAGCTAAGAGCATGGGCTCTAAAGTACTATCTATTGTTAATGTTAAGGGCTCAACAATTGCAAGAGAAAGTGATTACGTATTATACACTCATGCAGGTCCTGAAATTGCTGTTGCAAGTACAAAGGCTTATACAGTTCAGATTGCTGCAATGTATTTGATTGCTGCAAGAATGGGCTTGGTTAGAAAACTTATAGATGAAAAATCAACAAAGAAATTTATTATTAACTTAATAAACGCATCTAATATAATTGAGGAAACACTTAAGAGTGCTAATAATATTAAACGTGTTGCTAATCATATCAAGCTTGCTCCAGATGCATTTTATATTGGAAGAGGTCTTGATTATACAATGAGTCTTGAAGCAGCACTTAAGCTAAAGGAAATATCATATGTTCATGCAGAGGCATATGCTGCAGGTGAACTTAAGCATGGAACAATTGCTCTTATTGCTGAAAATGTTCCTGTTATTGCATTTGCAACTCAAGAGGATGTTTATGGAAAAGTTATTTCTAACATTAGAGAAGTAAAGGCAAGAGGTGCATATGTTGTTTTAGTAAGTATGGATGAAAAGGTTGATGACGTTGCTATATGTGATCAGCATATAAGAATTCCTAAGTTAGATAGTGAGTTTACTACATTTGCAACTTCGGTTATATTACAGCTTATTGCTTATTATACATCTGAAGCTAAGGGATTAGATGTTGATAAACCACGTAACCTTGCTAAGTCGGTTACAGTAGAATAAAAACAAAAAAGGCAAAATCTTCTTGATAGAAGGTTTTGCCTTTTTTAGCATGTAAATGAAATGATTAATTATATGTCGCGCAATACTGCGAAGACATTTATTCTGCGTTTTCAGTAGACTTAGTTGTATCAACAGCTTCTGTAGTATCAGTAGCCTTTGTAGTATCAGTAGCCTTTGTAGTATCAGCAGCTTCTGTAGCTTCTGATATAGTTTCGTCTGTTTCGCCTTCTTCGGTAATCTCATCAGTTGGTTCAACTGGTGTGTATGAAACAGAAGAAGAAATCATAGCGGCATCAATCTGCAGAAAATCATAATCGCTAATATAAAAAATATTATCATCCATTACGATTTCAACTGTTATTGTAACAGGATCTTTGTAGGTCATAGTTATGCAACCGTTATTAAGAATCTCTAATAAACCTTCAGAGAAAACCTGCTCATACTCTTCAACTGTATATGAAGAATATAGTCCACTAGCAACCTCTTGATTGAACTTGTTGATATACGCAGTAACATCAGGAGCAGTTTGTTCAAAAAGGTTGATAGGATAAATAGTAACGTCAACTAAATATGCTGTACCATCCTTTCGTGCTGGAGAGACCTTGTAATTAACGTGGCTGTAAATGTTTTTTGCTAACTCCACAAAGCCTTGTCTTGCCTCTGAACCTTCGGAAAGCTCAATGTTATAAAATGACAAAATATTATTTGTGAGAAGCTCAATGTTTGAATTGTACAATGCATTGGCATCTTCTTCATTTGCCCCTGTGGCGTTAATATAATCTTTTGCTGCACCAAGATAATTAATTGCAATTAAACTTTTTATGTAGTTTTGGTATTTCTTTGGTTCCTTTTTTTCGCAACCACATAATGAAAATGCCAAGACAACACAAAGAATAATCGGAAAAGTTTTATTTTTTAGGATTTTCATCGTATTTGCCTTTCTGTAAAATATAATGTAAATAAATCTATACTGAATAAATATATCATATAATGTAAATAAATGCGACAAAAAAATGAAATAAGACTATTGTATAAATTGAAATAAGGCAATGATAATAATGCAGGTTTTAGACAATGGGTTGTTTATTGTGAAATGAATAGGAAATTATATTTTTAATAATATGCAAGAAATTCTTGCATTGCATTTGATAAAAAACAAGTGCAATATGTCGATAAGTGTGGTATACTAATCGTGGTTTTTAGATTGATTTCTGTGAGAAATTATTGGTTTAAACAAAAGCGTTTGATTATGAAAGGAGATTACAATAATGAATGTACCATTTAAGACAGTATCATTTGGTGGATATGATAAGAAGGCAGTAGATTCATATATAGATGAAACTCAAGAGGCTCATGAGAAAGAGGTTGAGGAATTAAAAGCCAATGTGCTTAAGCTAAGTGATACAGTTAAGAATCTTCATACAATGAGAGAAGTCAACTTAAATGAATCTTCTTCTACTATAGATAAGCTTAAACAGGTTAATGATGAATTACAGTTAGAGATTAGTCAGTTAAAAGAAAAGTTAGAGATTTACAGACTTAAGGAAGAGGAGTCTGCAACGAGATATGAATCTATTTCAAGAACTCTTTTAGAGGCTAGAGAAAATGCAGACGAGCTTTCTAAGAAGACTACTAAAGAGTGTGAGGAAAGAAGAGCACAGGTTGAGGCAGAATGTGAGAGACTTGCAACAGAGACTCAGGAGGCATGTGATAAGCTTGTTGAGGAAACAACAGAGGCTTGTGAGCAGATGCATAATGAGGCTGTTGCTGCATGTGATAAGCTTACAGCAGAAACTCAGAGTGACTGTCAGGAAAAGAAGGAAGCAACATATGCTACTTGTGATAATTTAAGAAGAACAGCTAAGGAAGAGACAGAACAACTTAGAGAGGATACAGACAAGTATTGTCGAGAACTTAACGAGAGAACTACTATGGAGTGTAACAACCTTAAGAATGCTACTGAGGAGGAGTGCACTACTCTTAAGTTGACTACTGAAGCTGAATGCACAGCTCTTAAGGACACTACTGAGAAGGAATGTGAAGAGATGCGTTCTCAGGCTAGAAGTGAGGCATATTCTATAAGAATGTCTGTAAAGAGAGAATGTGAGAGTGTAAGTGAATACCTTTCACAGTTGTATCTCGCTGTTGATAACGTTGTTAGCGCATGCAACAGTGCAAAGGAAGTTGCTAATCAGGCATTTCCAGAGGTTAACAACTAGCAGATAAGGATAAGCCTTAATAATTTTAGATTGCTTTATGTTAGCATAAGCTGTTGTGTATACTATAATATTGCGCAACAGCTATGTTTTTTACAAAGTATTTGGAGGAGTATTGGATAATATGAAGGAAAAGGAATATTTACTTAAAGCCTTAAATAAATCAGGCTATATAATAATGGTTCTTCGATTCGATGTTAATACTGGACAGAGTAAGATGGAATATATTTCTCCAAATGCGGAGCCTATGGGATTAAATATTAGATTGCTTAGGGAAGGCTTGAAGTTAATATCTGATTATATTTATCCAGAGGATAGAAAGAGTGTTTTGGCGACTCTTCAAAAGGCAATTTATGCTAAGGTAGATTCGTATGTCCATAATTTTAGATTAGTTAGCGATGACGGTGTAATCTATAATATTCGTAATGAAATCTTTATTACTAAAGTAGATAATGATATATACGACGCGGAATTTTACATGATTCCTGATGAGGAAAATATACGTAATCTTTCCAAAACTGGAGCGGCATATGATATAGATATGCGTAGTGATTTTGTTCCAAATGAGAACTGTGATCAAGTGTGGAAAATGTATAATTTGGATAGTGTTAATAGCTTCACAAAAGCCTTTTCTGATGTATCAAAATTATATTCAGTTGTAGTTGATAAGGATGGAAATGTAGTATTTTCGCCAGTTGGTCCTGCACTTAATCTTGGAGATTTCTATGATTTATTTGATATGCCGAATTATAAAAAATATTTCCAAAATATAAAGAAAAATATTTTGGACAATATGACTCCAACTGTATATGAGAGAGAAGAGGGTGGCTTTGGCAAATTATCTATTGTGCCACTTAAGAGAAGAGAACAGGTTCTTGGATTTTGGATACTCGGCTCATATACTCCTGAGGAGAGTGAAGAATTATGCCGAATATGCGAATCCCAATGGATTATTGCTAAAGAAATAGAGAATTATATTAATAAAGCTATTTCTTTTGATTTGGAAACAGCCAAATCAAAAGGGGTAGGAAAACGACTTAAAGAAGAATTAGAAAAACAGAATATTATTAATAATGCATTGAATGCAATTAACACAAAGAAGGATCAACCAGTTGAGAAGGTTATTGAGGATACTTTGGATGAAGTAGGAACTCATATTCATGCAGATGGAGCTTTTTTGTGTACATTGGATTCAGTATCTAGTAGAGACTACAAATTAAGAAGCTATTGGAGCAAGGGTAACAAGGAATCTGGCAACGAGATGTTTGAAGCCTTATCTAGAAAGATGTTTATAATTGAGGAATGTATAAAAACAAGAGAAGGTACTTACGTAGTTAACAGTGATGAAATGACTGATGTTGAACGATATAATATGGTTACACTTGGAATAAAGGCCTTGCTAGTACATGCAATATATATTAATCAGCATTATTATGGTGCGTTATTCTTTGTTCAATATGAGAAGGAGCATCATTGGACTGATAAGGATAAAAAGTTTACTCAAAGTATTGCAATTGTTGTTCAAAGTATGTTAGAGAGTGCTGAGGGTGATGATAATATACGTCGAGTGAATAAACATTTGATAGAATCATACAATAACTTTAATGCAGGTATTTTTGTTAGCGACAAAAACACAGGTAAAGTATTGTTTGCTAATGACTTTATGAATAATTTGCTTGGATATGACTTTGTTGGATTGGATAGCAGAGTAGTTATTGGGGAAACAAGAGATTCTTATTCTATTTTCGCTAGTAATAGAATTGTTTCGCAAGATGTTAAGAAAACTCCTTCTAAGTGGAAGAGCTATGTTAAGGCGTTAGATGAGATAATGGATATTGTTGAGATTGAAATGGAATGGCTGCAGGGACAAGCAGCTTCATTATATATTATTAGAAAAGCTAATGAATTTTAGATTTGTGTCGATATATTTAATGTAGATGATTAAATAATGGATTATGAATTGTCTATAGATGCAGAAAGGAGTAACAATGGCAGGTTCAGATATAGGAATAGATTTAGGAACAGCCAGTATTTTGGTTTATGTAAAAGGGAAAGGCGTGGTATTAAAGGAGCCATCAGTAGTGGCATATGATAGAGACGCTAATACAATAAAGGCAATAGGCGAAGAAGCAAGACTTATGATAGGTAGAACACCAGGAAATATTGTTCCAGTAAGACCGCTTAGACATGGTGTTATCTCTGATTATAAGACTACCGAAAAAATGCTTAAATATTTTATTAATAAAGCAATTGGTAAAAGCTTTTTTGGAAGAAGACCACGTGTAAGTGTTTGTGTACCTTCAGGTGTTACTGAGGTAGAAAAAAAGGCAGTTGAAGATGCAACTTATCAGGCAGGAGCTAGAGATGTTTATATTATTGAGGAACCAGTAGCAGCTGCTATTGGTGCTGGTATTGACATATCAAGACCTTGCGGAAACATGATTGTTGACATTGGTGGTGGAACAACAGATATAGCAGTTATTTCACTTGGTAAGCCAGTTGTTAGTGCGTCAATAAAAACTGCAGGAGATGACTTTGATGATGCAATAATCAAGTTCATGAGAAAAAGACATAACCTACTTATTGGTGAACGTACAGCAGAAGATATTAAGATTAATATTGGTACATGCTATAAAAGACCTGAAAATATTACTATGGATATAAGAGGACGTAACCTTGTTACAGGTTTACCTAAGGTTGTAACAGTTGCTTCTGATGAGACAGAAGAGGCACTTAGAGAAGTAACAGCGCAGATAGTTGATGCAGTTCATTCTGTATTAGAGAAGACACCACCTGAGCTTGCTGCAGATATTGCAGACAGAGGTATTGTTTTAACAGGTGGCGGAGCTCTTTTGCATGGTTTAGAAGACCTTATTGAGGAGAATACAGGAATTACAACTATGACTGCTGAGGAACCACTTACTGCAGTAGCAATAGGAACAGGAAAGAGAATTGAATTTCTTAATTAATTTGTAATGTTGAACGAGGTGAGACGATGGTAAGAGCACTCTACACTGCATGGACAGGCCTTCGCAATGAAGAAAAGCGAATGGATGTTGTGACAAATAATATGGCAAATGCAGATACTACCGGCTATAAGAAAATTGATGTTACAGCACAGTCTTTTGACAAGCAATTAGCTGTAAAGATTAACGATATAACAGAGGGTGCTAATCTTATTAGAGGGATTGGCAAGCTCACTCCTGGAGTTAAGATTGGCGAGACATACTACGATATGTCCCAGGGTAATTTTAAAGAGACGGGTAGTTCTTATAATTTGGCAATTAGTGGAAAAGGCTTTTTTACTATCAGCAGCACTGATACTAGTGGAAATGAACATGTCAGATATACACGTGATGGAGATTTCACTGTTACCAAGGAAGGTTTTCTTGTTACCAAGGATGGAGATTCTGTGCTTGATGATAGAGGCAATAAAATCCAGATTCCAAATGCAAATACAATAAAGCCATCAATTAATGAAATGGGAGAAATATATTCTGGAAACAGATATATTGCAAAGGTTGGGCTTACTGATTTTGAGAATTATGATTATTTAAGTAGTTATGGTGAGAATATGTATGACGCAGTTGATGGAGCAACTCAGATAGTAACAAATGCTGGAGTTCAGCAAGGTTATCTTGAGATGTCTAACGTTAATATGGTAACTGAAATGGTTGATATGATTGCTATAACAAGAGCTTATGAAACTAATCAGAAGATGATGCAAACAGTAGATGGAACATTGGAGAAGGCTGCTCAGTTAGGCAGACTTGGTTAGTTAAAGGATAAGGTAGGTGTATTATTATGATGCGTTCATTATGGACAGCTGCTTCAGGAATGAGAGCACAGCAGATTAATGTTGATACAATTTCTAATAACGTTGCAAACGTTAATACAGTTGGATATAAAACACAGGAAGCTAGCTTTAAATCACTTCTATATCAAAATCTTCAGTCTAAATCAACTAATAATGCAGGAGAAGCTAAGCCAGTTGCAGCAGAGGTTGGATTGGGTTCTAGAGTATCTGCCATAACTGGTATGTTTACTCAGGGAGAGTTGTTAACTAAAACAGATCCATTTAGTCATGCTATTGAAGGAGATGGCTTCTTCCAGATAAGAAAGCCAGATGGAGAGCTCCAGTATACTAGAGATGGAAGCTTTATTATTTCTCCTGTTCAAGGAGGTAATCTTCTATGTACAGCAGATGGATATCCAGTATTAGATGACAATGGTCGAGAGATTATTTTGCCTGCTAACGTTAATTCAAGCAAGCTTGCTGTTGATAAGAATGGAATGTTAGGATTCCCAGATGCAACAGGCAATATTAAGCCATTGATGAATAATGGTAGCGAGGTAAGATTTGGATTATATCAGTTTAATAATCCAGCAGGTCTGGCAAAGGAAGGTGGCAATAACTACTCTGTTACACAAGCTTCTGGTGAGGCTATTGCTGAAAGAGGAAATGCTAACCTGACTCAAAGTAAAGTACATCAGTATTATTTAGAGGGCTCTAATGTTGATGTTGCTAATGAGATGGTTAATTTGATTGTTGCTCAAAGAGCATATGAAATGAACTCAAAAGCAATTCAAGCCTCAGATGATATGATGAAACAAGCTAATAATTTGAGATAGTGATATATTTAAATATCGAAATATTGAAATATTGAAATATCGAAATATCGAAATATCGAAATGTTGATGTGGTTTATTAAAACGAGTAGGCTTTTTATAATAAAGTCCTCGCAAACTCCTATGTTTTAGCATAGAGGAGCATTATTTGAGGAGGATTTGCTATGGCTGTTTCAGTTGGAAGCGTAGGACAATCAGATTATTCTGCAATAATTTCCGCTAATCAAAATAATGACACGCTTAAAAAGTTAGATGGCTTAAATATAGAATCAGCCAGCGATTTAGAGATGCTTGAGGCTTGCAAGGAATTTGAAATATATATGATCGAGCAGGTATATAAATCAATGGAGAAAACTATTATAAGAGCGGATGAAGAGAAAAACGATTATGAAGAGATGTTCGGAGATTTAAGAATACAGCAATATGCTAAAAAGGTATCTGATCAAGGTGGCATTGGATTAGCAAAGCAACTTTATGAAAGTATGAAAAATAATCAGGGTATAAAACCTGAACAGATAAAATAATTTTTTGGAGTTATGTATGACCAGGGAAGGCTATATTGAGAAAATAATATATAAAAACGAAGAAAATGGTTATGCTGTTTTTTCTGTTACAAATGACAACGGTGAAGAAATATTTGTTGGAAATTTATATGGTATAGGTGAAGGCTTATACATAATTGCTGAGGGCGAATATGTAAATCACCCTCAGTATGATATACAGTTCAAATTCACTTCATGTGAAGTTAAGATGCCAGAGGATACTCTTGGGATAGAGAGGTATTTAGGGTCTGGTATTATCAAAGGTATCGGCGAGGTTCTAGCCAAAAAAATCGTTAAAAAATTCAAAAATGATACACTTAGAATAATTGAAGAAGAGCCAGAAAGATTAGCAGAAATAAATGGAATATCTGAGAGAAAGGCAAAGGCTATAGCTACGTCTTATGCTGAAAAAAGAGAATTTCAGGAAGTTGTAATCTTCTTAAGTGAGTATGGAATTTCCGTTAATATGGCAATGAAGATATACAATGAGTATGGTGATAAGGTATATGAGGTACTTAAATCAAATCCATATCAGATTGCAGAGGATATATCTGGAATTGGCTTTAAGGCAGCAGATGACATAGCTAGAAAGATGGGAATAAGAGCAGATTCTGTTTATAGACTTCGTTCGGCTATTGTATATGTTCTTAACATGTCTAGTCTTGAGGGACACATGTATTTGCCTAAGGAGATGTTGATTAGAAAGGCTATTGAACTTACAAGGGAAAATAACAATCGTGCAGGTGAAGATTTATCTACTAATTATGAGTTTAATTATGGCTATGCTGAATATGAAAGTGCTGATAGTGCCAAGTCTGTATATGAAGAGCTTTCAGAAACCTTGCAGGAGCAGCTTGCTGAATTGTCAATAGAAGGCAAGGTAATAATCAAGGAAGTATATGGAGAGGTTGTTGTTTACAACAGTTTGAACTATTATGTAGAGCTAAATACTGCTCGTATTTTAACAGATCTTCAGCTTAGATATGAGATGCCTGAAAATGAACTTGAACAAGCAATTATAGATATTGAGAAGGAAACAGCTGTAAGATTAGATGACATACAAAAGGAGGCTGTTAAATCAGCTATTACAGCAGGTGTTGCAATTATTACAGGTGGACCTGGTACAGGAAAAACAACAATCATTGATGCCATAATAAAGTATTTCAACAAGCAGGGCTTGGAGATAAGGCTTTGTGCACCAACAGGAAGGGCTGCAAAAAGAATGACCGAATCAACAGGATGGCCTGCTCAAACTATACATAGATTATTAGAATTTAACGGAGCACTTGAGAGTGAAGATAACAGAAGCAGAGGGTTAAAGTTTGGAAGAAATGCAGGTAATCCATTGGAGTGTGATGCCATTATTGTAGATGAAATGTCTATGGTAGACAGCTATATATTCTATTCGTTAATTCAGGCTATTGTGTATGGTACGAGACTTATTTTAGTGGGTGACGTTAATCAGCTTCCTTCTGTAGGAGCGGGAAATGTATTAAAGGATATTATTAAGTCAACTTGTTTTCCAGTTACTGTTTTGTCTAAGATTTTTAGACAGGAAAATGGAAGCGATATTGTTTTTAATGCCCATAAAATTAATAAGGGAGAGCATCTTGCAATTAATAATAAGAGTAAGGATTTCTTTTTTATTCCAAGGAATGGCTCAAATAATATTATTAATGAGGTGAATGTTTTAATATCTGACAATTTACCTAAATATTTAGGGATTTCGCCACAGGACATACAGGTGTTATCACCTATGAGAAAATATGAAGTAGGTGTAGAGAATCTAAATGTAAAGCTTCAGACCCTTCTTAATCCAGCAAGCTTTGGAAAATCAGAGAAGGATAGAAATGGCATTATATTTAGAGTTGGCGATAAAATAATGCAGATAAAGAACAATTACAAAAAAGAGTGGAAGATATATGGTGTTTCTGTGGCAGGCAAGGGAAAAGGTCTGGTTATTGATGAAGGCGTAGGTGTTTTTAACGGTGATGTAGGTGTAATTACAGAGATTAGTGATTATGACGAAGAAATTGTAGTATTGTTTGATGATGGAAGAGAGGCAGTTTATACTTATGCTGAGCTTGATGAATTAGAGCATGCATTTGCGGTTACAATACATAAATCTCAAGGAAGTGAATATCCAGCGGTGATTATACCGTTACTTACTGGACCTAAGAAATTACTTAATAGAAATCTTCTTTATACTGCCATAACAAGAGCAAAGAAAATGGTTGTAATTGTTGGAAATATTAATATTATTAATCAGATGATCGATAATACAGAGGAGCAAAAAAGATATACTTCTTTAGCACTAAGATTAGAAGAGATGTCAGAGCAAATGTCAGAATAAATATCAGAGCAAATATAAAGAAAACTCAGAATAAATGCCAAAATAAATATCAGTACTAACATAAAGAAAACTCAGAATAAATAAAGGAGCAATTAGTTGAAATATAAAAAATTAATACGTGATATTTTGTTTCCTCCTATTTGTGCCCTTTGTGGAGAAGTGGTGCAAATTAATAAGCATGGAGTGTGCGATAGATGTCGTATAAAGCTTCCGTATATAAGTGAGCCTACATGCTTTAAGTGTGGAAAAGAAATATCCGATGAAACAGTATCTCTTTGCGAGGATTGTTCAAAACAGGAAAGAAATTATTTAAGAGGCTTTCCTGTTTTTAATTATAACGAAGATATGCAAGAGAGTATTGTATTATTCAAATATAAAAACAAACGGATGTTATCGGAGTTTTATGCGGGTGAAATATACAAGAAATGGGCAAGGGAATTTGAAAGACTTTGTATTGATGTTCTTGTCCCTGTGCCTGTAAGCAAACAAAAACTTAGAAAAAGAGGATATAATCAAGCGAAATTGATATGTGAAAAATTAGGTGAATATATGGGTGTGCCTGTTGATGATAAGATATTAGTCAGGACGCATAATACTGCCCCAATGAAGAATCTGAACAATCAAGAACGCTATAATAACTTAAAAAATGCATTTAAATTAAAAGATATTCAGAAAAACTATAATAATTTTTTAATAATTGACGATATATATACTACAGGTGCAACTATCGATACCTGTACAAAATTATTTAATCAACAAGGAAAACATAATATATATTACGCTAGCGTTTGCATAGGAAAGGGGTATTAGATATGGAATTACAAAATTGCAGAAATTGTAAGAAACTATTTAACTATATTACAGGTGAGATAATATGCCCAGTTTGTCGAGATAAGTTAGAAGAAAAATATAATCAGGTCAAAGCCTATGTGCGTGAGAATCCAGGAGCACATATAAATGTTGTTTCTGAAGAGTGTGAGGTATCTATTAAACAGATTAAGAAATGGGTTCGTGAAGAAAGACTTGTATTTTCAGATGATTCATTAGTTGGATTAGAGTGTGAACGATGCGGAAAAATAATACATAGCGGAAGATTTTGTAAGGAGTGTGCAGGCGGTTTATCGGATGCAATGGAAGAAGCATTTAGAAAGCCGACATTTTCTTCAAGAAGAAGAACATCAGACGCAAAGATGCATTTCCTTGAGTAGGATTAAATAAAAATGTATTTTTGGGGGGTTGTTTTTTAGGAAAAAGCAGCCGATATGATTATTGAAAGAAAAAATTAAGGAGGGATTTATATGCGAATTGGTACTTATAATATGATTAATCAGCTTTATAGTAACACTAGTTCTAAGAAGACAGCTGCAGCTAACGGTACCAACTATGCAAGCTTCAAGGATGAAGTTTCTTTCTCTAGTATGGGCAAAGATATGCAGGTTGCAAAGAATGCTCTAAAGTCAGTTTCTGATATAAGAGAAGATTTGGTAAGTGACATTAAGTCAAGAATTGACAATGGAACTTATGATGTTAGTAATGATGATTTTACTACAAAGCTTATTGAAGCATTTTCAAACAAATAATATGTATAGGAGTATATTATGGCAAGTTTAATTGAGAATTTAATAACAGAGCTTAATGAGGAATATGCTGTATATGAAAAACTCCTTGAAGTATCTATGGAAAAAACTTCAGCTATTGTCTCAAATAATCTCGATAGATTGAAAGAAACCACAGACAAAGAACAATATCTGGTAGATGTTGTTACCGGCATGGAAAATGTAAGACATGGTACTATGAGAGATATAGCTAGTGTAATTAACAAACGAGAAGAACTAAGAGTAATTGATATAGCGGATTTTTTGGAGGGACAGCCTGAATTTAGAAATCCACTATTAGAGATTAACGAAAAACTAGGGAAGCTTGCGAAGAAACTGAAGGAAGTGAACAGTCATAATCAGAACTTGATTAATGAGTCTTTATCAATGATTGAATATAATATCAATCTCCTTCAGAATCTGAATAGGGCGCCTGAAACAGCAGAATATTCAAAGGATATGTTTAGACAGACAAATGGTTACCAGGATAGGGTAACTACAGAAAGATTTGACGCAAAACAGTAATTATTTTGGAAGGTGAGCATATGGGCGGAACAATGGGAAGGTTGTCCATTGGTGTAACTGCATTACAGACTAATCAGTTTGCCATGAATACAACTGCACACAACTTAATGAATACTCAGACTGATGGCTATAGCAGACAGCAGGTTATGCTCACAGATCGTACATACAAGTCATTAAATAGAGATGGCGTTTATGTAAATAGAGCGGGCTTAGGTGTAATTACTGCAGAAATTAAACAGGTTAGAGATAGCTTTGCAGATGCTGCTTATCGTACAGAAAGTGGCAGAATGAATTACTATAAGGCGCAGTATGAAACAGTGTCTGAGGTTGAGACATATTATGGAGAGTTAGAGGGAAAAGACTTTAATACGACTATGAATAATCTGTGGCTTTCGTTACAGGAGCTTCAGAAGGAATCAAATAGTATAGTAACAAGAAGTTCTTTTATTGCAACTGCACAGACATTTTTGGATCGTGTTAAGGAGATAAGAACAAATCTTATCACATATCAGCGTAATCTTAATGTTGAGATAAAAGAACAGGTTTCTCGTATAAATGAACTCTCTAAAACAATATTGGATTTGAATACATCTATTCTTGACATTGAAGCAGGTGGTGTCGAGAGTGCTAATGACTATAGAGATGCTCGTAATCACGCATTAGACGAGCTAAGCGGTTTAGTTAATACCGAGGTTATATACAATGTTGACGGAACTGCAGAGGTATACGTGGAAGGCCGATGCATTGTAACAAAAGGTAAAACTTATGAGCTTGAGACAGTGAAGGTTTGTGATAATGATTATTATGTTGATAAATATGATTTCACAACTGATTCAACTGATTTCCTTATGCCAGTATGGAAGGATGACCAGTCAGCGTTATTTAACATTGAGAAGATTCCTTCAACAGAAACAGATACTGACATAGGTTCATTAAAGGGACTTATGATGGCTAGAGGTTATTTTGTTAGTAACTACTCAGATGTACCTGAGAAGCCAGAAAAGCCTTTGGCAGAAAATTTTGCAAATGATGCTGAATATCAACAGGCTATGATTAAGTTCGAACAGGACTTAAATGATTATGTTGATAAGTTAGATTACTTTAATAAATATGTTGAGCCATATACAGTAACAAACTTGATGTCACAATTTGATGTATTGGTTCATGCAATGGTTGCAGGAATGAATGATATTCTTTGCCCAAATAAAGAGGTAAGACTTAAGGATGGAAGTACAATAAAGATTCTTGATGAAGAAAAAGCTGGTATTGGTATGGGAAAGAATAATGATATTTCCGGAACAGAATTATTTGTTAGAAGTAGTGTTCCAAGATATACAGAAAAAACAGTAACACTTGAGGACGGCACTACACAGACAGTTAAGGTTTACAACGAAGAAAATCCAGAGGATTACTATTCTCTTTATTCAGCAGGTAACATTAATATTAATGAGAAATTAATGCAAAATCCTTCACTACTTCCTCTTTCTAGAGAGTCAGGTGCTGAAGCACAGGAGGTAGTAGATGCGATGCTTGAATTATGGAATGTAAAATTTGCAACAGTCAGTCCTAATTCATTGGTAGAGTGTAACTTTATGGATTATTATGCCGGAATGTTAGATGATTTGTCTGATAGAGGATACACATACAATTCAATGGCAAAAACACAGGAACAGTCAGTAACTGATATAGATGCATTAAGGCAGCAGGTAGTTGGTGTTTCTTCAGATGAAGAATTGTCAAGCCTAATTAAATTCCAACATGCATATAATGCTTCATCAAGATACATAACTGCTGTTTCAGAGATGATAGAACAGTTAATATTACAATTAGGTTCATAGGAGGTGAAATGCTATGCCATCAACTTTTCTTGGATTAAATACTGGTATGTCAGGCTTGACATATTTTCAAGGAGCACTTAATACAACTGCACATAATATATCAAATGCTAATACTGAAGGCTATTCAAGACAAAAGATTATGGCTACAGCATCGGAGGCTCTTAGAATGCATCAGTCATACGGCATGATGGGAACTGGTGTAAGTAGTTATAGTATAGACAGACTTAGAAATAGTTTTTACGACAACAAGTATTGGGCTTCAAATAATAGATATAGCAAATATAATACACAGTCAGAGAATTTATCTAAGCTACAGACATATATGAATGAGATTTCAAACGATTCAGGATATTCAAAATGGATTTCTTTGATGAGCTCAGCAATTCAGGATGTGGCAGATAACCCATCTAATAATACAACGCGTATTACATATACTCTTACTGCTGATTCATATACAGATATGATAAATGAGTTGGCAAATAATTTCCAGATAACTCAAAAGACAATTAATGATGAGGTTGAGCTTGCAGTAAGCGAAATCAATTCCCTTTCGAAACAGATATATGAATTGACTCAGCAGATAATTAGTATTGAGTTAAAGGGCGCAAATGCAAATGACTTGCGTGATAAGCGTGGGGTATGTATTGATAAGTTGTCTGAGTATGTAGATATAGATGTACAGGAAAGAAGTATAATGTATGGTGTCGGAACAGAACAGGTTAAATCAGAAGCAGAAGCATTATGCATTAGAATTGATGGAGCTATTCTTGTTGACGAAATGGAATACAAGGAGTTAATGGTAGTTCCTAGAAATGAATGTGTTAACCAAACAGATGTAGAAGGCTTGGTAGACATATATTGGAAGTGTCCAGATGGGACACCAGGTGAAAAATTTAATTCTACAAAAACAGAGGGAAGAATAAGTGGTCTGTTTGATATAAGAGATGGTAATAATGGAGAAGCTTTTTCTGGTACTATTCTAGCAAAGACCGATAATCCTCCAAGTGTTAGAGTTCAGGTGGACAGCCCTATTCATGTTGATAAGCTAAATATTCCAAGTCAAGGAAGTATAAGACTTAATGGTAGAGAATATTTGTATGATGGTTGGAAGGCAGACTATGATAAGGACGGAAATTTAACCAACTTTGTTTTCGAAAACATGACAATGTTAAATGAAAAGAGAGTGGAGGTAACAGCAGAATTTCCTAACAACATGGTTGGACATTCAGCGGTAATTGGCGAAAAAAATCAAGTAAAGGGTATACCTTACTATATGGCTAGACTTAATGAGATGGTTAGAACATTTTCTAGGTATATGAATGACTTGACAACATCTGGGGTTGACGCTAATGGGGAAGATGGACTTGATATGTACACAGCAAAGGATGTGTATGGAAATGATTTCGTGTTAAAGGACACAATGGTTGGCAATGGTACAATCACATCAAGCTCACAGAGCTATTACAGATTAACTGCTCTTAACTGGGAGTTAAATAGTCAGTGGAAGAGTGATCCATCAAAGGTTGTTGTATCATATAAGAAGGATATTGAACAGGGTGATATTGAGGCTAGACCAATTCTTGATAAAATGATGTTTGGTTTGACAGATTCTTCTATGTTTGAACAAGGAACACTATCCCAGTATATGCAATCCATTACAACTAATATGGCAGTTGATATATCAAAAGTAACAACATTTTCAGCTAATCAGGATGATATTAGACACACAATTGATAATCAGAGAACTTCAGTATGTGGTGTAGATGAAAATGAAGAGGCTTCGGAGCTGGTTAAATTTCAAAATTTATATGGACTAGCTTCAAAGGTAATATCAGTATTAAATGAAGTATATGACAAGCTGATTAATCAGACAGGAGTATAGCTTTTTAGAAACAGAACCTTTTGAAAAGCTGAAGTGCTCTATTAAGGAGGATTCTATATGAGAATAACTAATCAGATGATTTCGGGAAATTCCCTAAGAAATATGCAAAAAAGTATGAATGAGGTTAACAGAAGGACTACTCAGATGACAACTGGAAAGAAAATTACTCAGGCGTCAGAGGACCCTGTTGTTGCTATTAGAGCTCTTAAGCTTAGAACTACAGTTAACCAGCTTCAGCAATACAAAGAAAAAAATATTCCTGATGCAAACTCATGGTTTGATATTACTACTACATCACTTGATAATATTACAAAGAGACTTACAGATATCACAACATACTGTGTTCAAGGTTCAACAGATTCATTTAATAGTACTAATAGAAGTGCCATAATCGATTCCCTTAATGAGTTGAAGGATATGATATATGCAGAGGGAAATTCTACATATGCAGGTAGATACATATTCTCTGGATATAAGACAGACCGTGCGTTAGCGTTTACTGAGACAGAGGATACGTCAGTATATTCATATGATATAACACAGCATTTCGATGCTACTTCCTTTGATACAAAGAATGTTATATTAAATAATTTGAACTATTCGGAGATTGATAAATCAATAAAAAATCCAGCGGTTTATAGACAACCTAACCCAGAAACTGTATATCGACTTAATTTGGCATACGAAGGAATTGATGATATAAATAATGCTGGAGACGGAGTATTTTCGTTAGTGGCAAAGGATGCAAACGGTAATGATATTGATATTTCAAAATATAAAATAACAATTAAAGGAACAGATGATGCGTCTACATATTATAGTGTAGGTAAGAATAATATCAATGTAATAAAAGAAACAGGTGAAATCATTCTTGGAGAAAATGCATATAATGCTCTTAAGCAGGCAGCTGATGTTCAGGTTACTTATGCAAAGAAACAGTTTGAGCCTGGAGATCTTAGACCAGAGCATTATTTTGACTGCAAGCAGTATACAGTTCAAAGCGACGGACGAGTTAAGACAATAGAATATACAAAGCCTGAAAGCGGCCAGCCTATATATTATGAGGTTAACTTTAATCAGAGTATTCAGGTTAATACAGAGGGAAATAAGATTATTTCTGCCGAGACAACTAATAATGTTAATGATTTAATTTATTCATTAAAAGCTATGGAGGATGCAGAAAAGGTACAGGCAAGACTTAAGGAATTGCTTACTGATACACAGTATGTGGGAAATAAAGATGCAGTAAGCCAGATTAATAAAATGATTCAGGATATGGATGTTGAAATTGCAGTTAGAAAAGAAAACTTGCAGAAAACATTTTCTAAGAACATCTCAGTGTTCCAGGAATATTCTTCAAACATATCACAGATGCAATCGGACGTTGGTAGTAGAATGTCTAAGCTTGAAATGATTGACACACGTGTAAAAGAACAGTTTGCATCCTTTAAGGAATTGAAATCACAGAATGAGGATGTTGAAACAGATGAAGCCATAATTGATTTTAATGAGGCGGGGCTTGTATATCAGTCAGCGTTGGCAGCAACAAGTAAAATAATGGATAAAACATTACTTGATTATATATAAGATTACAAAATAAACTCAAAAGGAGGAATTGGAAATGGTAGCAGAAACAAAGTATTTTGGGACAATTGATGTAGAGGATGACAAGATAATTCATTTTCCAATGGGAATTATTGGTTTTGAGAATTTAAAGAATTTTGCACTTATTTATGATATTGACAATGAGCAGAAATCAAAAATAAGCTGGTTACAATCTATGGAGGAGCCACTTATGGCACTTCCAGTTATTAATCCAATAGATTTAATGGAGAATTATAATCCTATTATTGAAGATGAGTTAATGAAAATAATAGGTAATCCAGCAGACGCAGATATATTGATTTTTGTAACAATGACAATTCCTTCTGATTTAGAGAAGATGACAGCTAATTTGAAGGGACCATTTATTATTAATACTGTCACTAGACAGGCTATGCAGGTGATAGTGGAGAATCCTGAATATAAAGTAAAATTTAATGCATATGAAGCAATTCAGGAAATGAAGAAGAAGGCGGGTGAGTAATATGTTAGCATTATCAAGAAAACAAGGCGAAGCAATTATGATAGGTAGCGATATAGAACTCACTATCCTAGAGGTTAAAGGTGATCAGGTTAAAATTGGTATTTCAGCACCTAAATCTGTTCCAGTTTATAGAAAAGAAATATATGCACAGATTCAAGAGGCAAATAAAGAAGTAGTTGCTACTCTTGATATAGAAAGTGTTAAAAAACTTATCTAAAAAAGTATAAACTTTAGCAGATAAGAAACCGATAAATAATATAGTAAATAGGTTGAACACCTGTCCTGCGGTGCAGGCAGGTGTTATTTAACAGTTTTTTCACATGGAGGTGGATAAAATGGCAATCGATAGAATTGGCGGATTAAATTCAGGAAATTATTCTAGTAGCTCAGTACAGTCTAAGACACCAGAGATACATGTAAGCACTATTCCTAATAGTGAGGCTGGTGGTAGAACTGACATTACACTATCGAAGTCAAAAGATGGCAAGGATGGTCAGTATAACAGGGAAACTTACGATCCAGGAACAGTTAGGACAGATAAAGACGTATCCCCTGAAAAAATCAAAGCTGCGGTGGATGATCTTAATAAGCAGATTAAGCATACACAGTGTAGCTTTAAGTATCATGATGATACAAATAGAATATCAATAACTGTTACTGATAGTGAAACACATGAGGTTATAAAGGAAATACCACCAGAAAAAGCACTTGATATGCTTGCAAAGGCTTGGGAGTTAGCAGGTCTTATGGTTGATGAAAAAAGATAGGAGGAAACTAGTATGTCAATGAGAATGACTGGTCTCGTATCTGGTATGGATACAGAGAGTATGGTAAAAGAATTAGTTCAGGCTAGTTCTGCCAAGGTTGATAATATTAAAAAAGAAAAGCAACTTTTGCAGTGGAAAAAGGAAGCCTGGCAAGGCTTGAATACAAAGCTGTACGATTTTTTTAAGACAGAAGTATCAAATATGAGATTGCCTAGTTCCTTTAAATCAAAGGTTGCGAAATCCAGTGATGAATCAAAGGTATCAATTAAAGCTGGTAGTGGCGCACCTAATGGTGCTCATTCTGTGTCAGTAAAGCAGTTAGCTTCATCGGCATATCTTACAGGAGCAAATATTAAGAAAAATGGCGGAACATATGATACATATTCTAGCGCAGGAAGTTCTGTTAATTTTGCCGATATGCTTGATTCAGATGGAAATACAAGCGATTTAGTTGGAAAGACTATTACTGTAAGTAATGCAGATAATACAAAGAGTATCACTTTTGAACTTGGTGGTACGGGAGATAATGGTGTTGCTAATATTGATGAACTTAACAAGAAATTATCCGAATCAGAAGACTTTGCCAAATTAAGCGCAGGTATTGAAGACGGAAAGCTTGTATTTACAAATAACTCTGAGAAAAAGGATAAGGATGGAGTTATAACAGGTTCGGCATATAATATAAAAAGTGCAGATCTTGGCTTAGATGCAAAACTAGATTACTCAAAGGATGATGCAGGAAATAAGCCTACTCTAAGTGCAAATACTGATTTGAGAGTAAAAAGCACATTTTCAAGTGCCGACATTACTAGTGGTACTAAATTAGCAGATATTGGAATTGCTGTGGGAACTTCATTTAGCATTAAGGGCAAGGATTTTGTCGTAGATAAGGACTCAAAAATATCAGATTTTACAGATGCATTGTCAAAGATGGGAGTGACAGCTAATTTTGATGCAAACCAGGGAAGATTTTATATAAATGCATCTTCAACTGGAGCGGAATATGATTTTGATATTACTTCTTCTGATTCAAATGCTTTGGATATCCTTGGGTTAAGTAGAGCAGCAGGAGCAACAAAAATTGATGCGCAGGATGCGATAATTGAATATAATGGTGTGGAATACACAGGAAACAGTAATACTTTTGAATTAAATGGTCTTACTATTACTGCAAAAGGTGTTACTGGTACATATGATAAAACAACAGGTGTATTTACTAACAATACAGCGGTTAATGTAGAGGTTGGAGCTGACACAGAGGGTGTTTATAATACAATTAAGAATTTTGTAAAGAAATATAATGAGCTTATTGATGAGATGAACACACTCTACAATGAGAAAAAACCAGAGTATGAGCCTCTTACTGATGAGGAAAAGACTAAACTATCAGATAATCAAATAGAGCAGTGGGAAAAGAAAGCAAAAACTGGTTTACTTAGAAGAGATGATACAATAAATAATCTTCTTTCTAGTATGAGAGAAATTCTTAATAAAGGAATAAAAGTTACTGACAAGGATGGTAATGAGGCAACATATACATTGGCTTCACTTGGAATAGTAACAGGAGACTACTCTGAAAAGGGTAAGCTGCATATATTAGGTGATAAGGATGACCCATTATATGCATCAGAAGAGAATAAGTTGATGAATACACTTAATGAAAAACCAGAAATACTATCTCAGATATTTGTTGGCGATAAGGATAATGTGGGAATTGGTCAGAGTCTTTATTCGTCCTTATCTAAGGCAATGGCAAGAAATGAAGCTAGTCATTCACTTACTTTTTATAATGACATTACTATGGATAATGAAATTAAGGAAAAGGACAGCGAAGTAGATAAGATGAATGAAAAGCTTAGTAAGCTAGAAGACAAGTATTATGAACAGTTTGCTGCAATGGAGAAGGCAATGGCAAAGCTTCAACAGCAACAAAGCTATTTATCATCATTAATGGGAACTGCATAACAAAGATAGTAAATAATATATAGGAGGCAACAAAGTTATGGCATATAATCAGGCAGCGAAGGTATATGGAAATAATAGAGTTAATACTGCATCCCAGGCAGAACTTACTTTGATGTTATATGAAGGTGCTGTTAAATTCGGAAATATAGCAATTACAGCATTAGAAAAGAAGGATTATGAGACTACAAATACAAATATTCAAAAGTGCAGAAACATTATTGTAGAATTAACTAGCACACTTAATATGAAATATGCTGTTGCAGAAGATTTTAAGAAGATGTACGATTATATATTTGCATTGTTGATTCATGCGAATCTTGAAAAAGATATGGAAATGCTTGATAGGGCAGTATCTGAAATAAGGGATATGAGAGATATCTGGAAGCAGATTATGGGTAAAACAAAAGGTCCACAGCTTACGTTAGATATGAAATAATATGATAATCAAAGAGGTTGTTACGAAAGGTTTGGCAAAATATGGAACAAACTACATTGTATGTAAGTATATTGCATCAGTCATTAGAAAGAAAAAAGGAATATCTTAACAAGCTACTCCAGCTTACAAAAAAGCAGGCGGAGATTGCAGGTGAAAAGGATTTTAATGAAGATGCATTTGAAGATGTTATTAATGAAAAGGATATTTTAATTAATAATATTAACGAGATTGACAAGGGTTTTACATCTGTATATGACAGAGTCAGAACAGAAGTATTGGATAACCAGGATGTATATAAGAAAGAACTTTTGGCTATTCAGGAGTTAATTAGAGAATGTGTTGATTTTGGCATGGAGATTGAGGCAACAGAAAAGAGAAATAAAGCTCTTTTTGAGCAGGTGTTTGCACGTGGGTTTAAGGGAATCAAGCAGGTAAAACAATCTAAACAGGTTGCAAACAGATATTATCAGTCTATGTCCAATGGGGCTGTAAATGATTCTATTTTATATGATAGAAAGAAATAACATTAGCTAATTTAAGTGTAGTGGGAATATTGTATGTTTATTGGTTGAATATTTACAGAGCCAGTTTGATAGGTGATGAGCCATTCAAATTGGCTTCTTTTTTCATAATATGTAGACATACATGGGAGAAGAATTATGAAGATATTATTTATTGGTGGAAACGGAAATATTAGTTGGTGGTGTGTTAACGAAGCATTAAAAAGTGGACATGAAGTATGGGAATTAAACAGAGGAATAACTAAAAAAACAAGAAGAAAAATACAAGATGAAGTAAAATGTTTGAAAAATTTATATAATTTTAAAAAAAATATAAATTTTTTTTAAAAAGGGGTTAAGTTTAATTATATAATTCCGATATATAAGATGTAAGAAACAAAACAACAAAACAATTAAGGTAATTGCTCTTCGGAGTGTTACATAGAAAACGTAAACGGTGGTAAAACCACTAGTACATGTTGCAAGGATGCAACATTATATTCAAGGAGGAATTATTATGGTAGTACAACACAACATGCAAGCACAAAACACTAACAGAATGTTAGGACAGAATGTTAAGGCTGTTTCTAAAGCAACTGAGAAGTTGTCTTCAGGATATCAGGTTAACAGAGCAGCAGATGATGCAGCTGGTCTTTCAATTAGTGAGAAGATGAGAAACCAGATTAGAGGTATCAACCAGGCTGTAAAGAACTCAGAGGATGGTGTTTCACTTATCCAGACAGCAGAAGGTAACATGAACGAGATTCATAGCATTCTTCAGCGTATGGGCGAGCTTGCTACTAAGGCAGCCAACGATGTAAATGCTACAGAAGATCGTACAGCTATTAAGGATGAGATCGATGAGCTCACAAAAGAAATTGATTCAATCGCTGGTAAGGCTGCATTCAATGGAACTAAGCTTCTTACAGGTTCTTTCACAGCAAAGCAGCTTCAGGTTGGTGCTGTAGGTGGAGAGAATATGCGAATTGATATCTCATCAATGGCATCAAGTGCTCTTGGTGTAAGTGCGTTGAGCGTTTCTGCACACTCTAAAGCAGCAGATGCAATGTCAGCAATCACATCTGCAATTAAATCTGTTTCAGCAGCACGTTCTAGACTTGGTGCTAAACAGAACAGACTTGAGTACACAATCAACAACTTGGAGAATTACGCAGAGAACTTAACAGCAGCTGAGTCACAGATCAGAGATACTGATATGGCTAAGGAAATGACTAATTACACAAAGAATAACATTCTTCAGCAGGCTGCACAGTCTATGCTTGCACAGGCTAATCAGTCAACTCAAGGTGTACTTTCATTACTTCAGTAATTAAATTACTGGACAAAATATAGCTGGCTCCATTGTGGAGTCAGCTTATTTTGTATATAATGATATATACAAAATAATGTGGAGGGTGCAATGACTAATACTAAATTAGAAGAATTTATACAGGAATTAAATCGGTTTGCTGATGAAGTATACGAGGGAAATAATGTGGAAATATCATCCTTTGTCCAAGAAATTATCCCACAAATTGCAGCAATAAGTGAATTGATAAAAGATGATGGCTTAAATAATAAATTACTTAATAATGCACTATCTCCAATGCTTATCGGATTAGAGGAAAATGATCAGATTTATATTGCGGATATAATAACATTTGAATTGTTAAGTATACTTGATGAGATAAAAAATACAATATAGATATGGGGAGAAAGCAAGTGTATTTTGAGAAAAATTTAGAAGCATTGAAGAAAAAAAGTGAATTTCTATACGATAAAGTTATTGATGCACAAAGTGATGAATTGTCAGATTTTGCACAGATAGAAAGGGCAAAAAATGGAGAGGCATTACTTGCTTGTAATAGCGAAAACAAAATTATATATATGAATTCAAGATACAATCCTTCATATGAGGCAAAGAAACGAATGGCACAATATGGTGATATGAAGGAGGAATCGTATTTATTTATATTTGGCTTATCTAATGGTGCATATATTAGAGAATTTTTAGAAGTAGCAAATGAGTCTGTAAAGTGTATTGTTTATGAACCTTGTTTGGACATATTTTTATCAGTGCTTAGAAATATTGATATTACAACAATATTAGAATCAGATAGGGTGATTTTGCGTGTAAAGGGATTAAATGAAAATCTATTTACAGGAAGTGTAAGTGGAGCCATTCAGGTGTATAACAAGGATACAAATAGATTAATGGGAGCTCCAAGATATATAGAGTTATTCTATGATGATTATCTATATTTTAAAAAAGTGTTGATTGAGAATCATGAGAAATTCTACATATTACAAAATACAGTAATTAATTATGGTAAAAGAGTTGTAAAAAATGATATTTACAACATGAAGTTTTTGAAAAATTGCAGAAGTGGCATAGAATTAAAGGATGTTTTTCCAGAGGATATGTCAGCTATTGTTGTTGCTGCTGGCCCATCTTTGGAAAAAAATGTACATGAGTTAATAAAGGCAAAGGGGAAAGCCCTTATTATTGTTGTAGATACAGCAATAAAGAAGCTATATTCAGTAGGTGTAGTGCCTGATATGTTTTCTGCTATAGATTTTGAAAAACCAGTCTCTTTATTTGAACAGCCAGGTATTAATGAAGTTCCTATGTTATCTGTAATGGATTTTAATACTGAAGTATTTGAGTATTTGCAGCCTACAAATCTTTTCTTTTGCGATTCGGATTCTCTTGTATGGGATGAGATGTTTAAGAAAGCAGGAAGTGAAATCCGTTCAGTTGATCTAGGCGGCTCAGTGGCAACCTTTACAATTGCTATGCTTATTGCTTGGGGCTTCAAGCGTATTATTATGGTTGGGCAGGATTTGGCAATGACTGGAAATAAGGTTCATGCGGGAGAAGCCCCTATGGACATAGAATATGATGAAAGATATACCTTTGTTAAAGGAATTGAAGAAGAAAGTGTGGCTGTAAGAAAAGATTATTATATGTATCTGCAGTGGATTGAGAATGTTGCTGGGGTATATAAGAATATTGATTTTATTGATGCTACAGAGGGGGGTGCATTAAAGAAAAATACGAGAGTAATGAAGCTTAGCGAGGCCATTGAAAAGTATTGTAAGAAGGATTATAATATTGAAAGTATGATACTTAAGCCTAAAAGATTGTTTATTGATGATGACCAGAATATAATTAAAGATGCATTGCGTGATACAAAGAAGGAGCTGCGTAATGTTAGAAGAAAGCTATTAGATGCATCGGCATTATGTAGACAGGCTAAGCTTAGTCTTGAAAGAAATATTAATGATAAAGGGTTGTTAAAAAAAGCGGCTAATGTTAGAAAAAAGACAGATGAAATGTTAGATAAATCTAAGGTTGGCTCGTATATTACCAAATATCTACCAGAAGTAGAAATATTAATGTTCAGAGATGTGTTCCTTGACGAGGAAGATGATATTAAAGAAGCTGAGCGATTCTTTGAAAAAAGTAGTATATATTATAGTGGTTTGGCAGAAGGAATTCCTAATATAATTAAAATAATAGAAGAATTTGAAGAAACTAATGAAATATAAAAAAAGGTATTGTTACATTCCTATATAGCTGGTGGACAAAGGAGAAAGTAGTATGGAGGATGTATTATATGGGCAAAAAGTATATTCCGTTGTCAGTTCCTAATTTTGAGGGGAATGAAAGAAAATATGTGGATGATGCGGTAGATCAAGGTTGGGTTTCTACAGGTGGGGCATATATTACACAGCTAGAAAAACAAATTGCTGAATTCATTAATGCAGAAGATGTTGCAGCATGTCAAAGTGGCACATCAGCAATACATTTATCCTTGGTTGAGGCGGGAGTAAAGCCTGGAGATATTGTATTAGTGCCTCCGCTTACATTTATTGCAGCGGTAAATCCAGTAAGATATCAATTTGCTGCCCCAGTATTTATTGACTGTGATGATAGCTTCTGTATGGATCCTGATAAATTAAAGGAGTTTTGTGAACAGCAATGTGAATATAAAGATGGGGGTCTTTACTACAACCAAAAGCATGTAAAGGCAATAATTGTTGTCCATGTCTTTGGAAATATGGCAGACATGGTAAGTATTATGGATATTGCTCAAAAGTATAATATTACAGTAATAGAAGATGCAACGGAGGCTCTTGGTACAAAGTATATCGAAGGCCCATTAGCTGGAAAGTATGCGGGAACAATTGGTGATTTTGGAGCATTTTCATTTAATGGAAATAAAATCATTACAACTGGCGGAGGAGGTGCTGTGACATCTCGTCATTCCAAATTAGTTTCCCATATTAGATATTTGTCAACTCAAGCTAAGGATGATGTACATTATTATATACATAATGAAGTTGGATACAATTACAGAATGACTAATGTTCAAGCAGCTATAGGCGTTGCACAGATGGAAATGCTAGGTGAGTACATAAATAGAAAGCAGAATAATTATGAACAATATAAGAAGCTTTTTGATGGATTTGATCTTGCTAAATTAGTTGGTTTTAGAGACGGAACGTCATCAAATAAATGGTTCTATTCTTTAGAAATTAATAGAGATAAGATTAAAGCTTCTATGAGAGATATAATAAGATTATTAGATGAACGAGGAATTCAAACAAGAGCAATATGGGGACTAATTAATGAACAGATTCCATACTTAAATGATATTTCTTATAAAATTGAAAAGGCAGCATACTATGCTGAGAGAATTTTGAATATTCCTTCAAGTACTCAGATTACAACAGATGAGGTTGAATATGTAGCTAGTCAGGTAAAGGAAGTTTTAGAAGGTTTAGCAAATTAAACGGGGAGAATATATGAGCTATTTGGATTACTGTGTATCGAAAGATATAACGATAAGAGAAGCAATGAATGTGCTTGATAAGGTTTCGCCTCAGATTGTTTTTATATTAAATGATGGACAGCTTATTGCATCACTTACGGATGGTGATATAAGAAGATATTTATTAAAGGGTGGTAATATTACAGATTGTGTAGAAGCTGCGGGTAATATGAATCCACGTTGTGCAAAGGATGAGGATGAAGCGATAAGGATGTATCACTTGATAAACTTTGTCGCAGTTCCCATTGTTGATATCAATGGAAAAATAATTGATATATATTTTGGAAATGAAGGAAAAACAGGTAGATTAGGTAATTTGGGTCTTCCTGTTGTAATAAATGCAGGGGGCAAAGGAACTAGACTTGAGCCCTTTACTAAAATACTTCCTAAGCCACTTATTCCAGTAGGTGATATGCCAATAACTGAGCATATTATTGAGCAATTTGATAAGTATGGATGCGATGAATATCATATTATTGTTAATTACAAAAAAGAATTAATAAAGGCATATTTTGTAGATAGTAATTCAAAACACAATATTTCCTGGTATGACGAAAACAAGCCTCTTGGAACAGGAGGAGGACTTTGCTATTTGAAGGGCAAAATAGATAAAACCTTCTTTTTTACCAATTGTGATAATTTATTATTATCAAATTATGAGAGTATGCTTAGATTCCATAGAGAAAATAATAATGTTATTACTATGGTATGTGCATACAAGAATTTTACTATACCGTATGGTGTAGTTGAGATGGGGGTAAATGGTTCAATAAAAGATATGAAGGAAAAACCAGAAATGTCATTTTTGACAAACACAGGAATATATCTTGTAGAGCCTGAGGTTTTAGAAGATATACCTGACGAAGAGTTTATTGGTTTTCCTGATATAATTGAACAACAGATGAAAGCTGGCAAGAAGGTTTCGGTATATCCAGTAAGTGAAAATGACTGGCTTGATATGGGTCAGTTGTCAGAATTAGAAAGAATGAGAATTAGACTATATGGAAAATAAGGAAAATAAGGAAATTAGTACTCCCTGCTACGTGTTTGATTATTTGCAGTTTAAAAAGAATATGGATTTATTTAAGAAATCATTAGATAAATATTTCAAAGGGAAAAATATACTTAGCTATTCCTTCAAGACAAATTCTCTGCCATATATCCTTAGTTGCGTTCGTGAAAGCAATAACTATGCTGAGGTTGTCTCTGCTGAAGAATATAATTTGGCTATAAAAGTTGGATTTGATGAGAAAAAGATAGTTTATAATGGACCAATCAAAACCAAAGATTCTTTTTTGTATGCAGTTGAAAGAGGGAGTATAGTCAACATTGATTCTCAAAGGGAGGTTCAATGGCTAAGAGATTTAGATAAGAATAAAAAATATAAAATAGGCTTACGTGTGAATTTTGATTTGGAGGAAAAACTTCCAGGACAGACAATGATGGGGGAATTGGGAGGAAGATTTGGTTTCTGTGATGATAATGGGGAATTGATGAATGTTATTAATTCTATAAGGAATATTAAAAATGTAGATATTTCGGTTTTACATATGCATGTAAGTAGTAAATCCAAAAGCATTGAAGTTTACAATGAATTGGTGAAAAGAGCCTGTGAAATTGCAAGAAAATATAATTTATCATTGGAGTATATAGATATAGGTGGAGGCTTTTTTGGAGGAGGGGATGATGGTTCCCAATATGAGGCTTACGTTTCCCAAATATATGAAACTATGCAAGAACAGGGGATGAAAGATATTGGATTAATTGTTGAACCTGGCGCCTCCCTTATTGCAACTTGTGTTGATTATTACTTAACTGTTTTAGACATAAAAAAAACAACAAAAGGATATTTTGCTGTTACTGATGGAAGCAGATTGCATCTAGATCCTTTTTTTAAAAAAAATAATTACAAATATTTTGTGAATAAAATAAATGATAATTTTGAAACAGAAATATGTATAAAGCAGGTTGTATGTGGATTTACCTGCATGGAGAATGATAGAATACTAACACTTGAAAATTCTCAGAAATTAAATGAGGGAGACGTAATAAAGTTTGAGTTAGCTGGTTCGTATACCATGAGTTATAATAATTTATTTATAAGGTATTTGCCAAGGGTATATGTTTACAATGGAAAGAAATATATAGAGATTCGAGGGGAATGGTCTATTAATGAGATTATGCAGTTGAATACTTGGAGGAAGTAGGCAATGAAAAATATATTAATCCTCAATTCAGGAACAAGAAATAAATTAATACGTTATTTTAAAAAAGAATTATCTGGAAAGGCTATGGTTATTGCGACAGATAGTTATTTTTTAGCACCTTCAATTTACGAGGCGGATAAATATTATGTTACAGATAGATATGATACCCCGGATTATTGGGATAAGATAGATGATATCTGTGAAAAAAATAATATTGGAATGATAATATCTTTGATAGACCCGGAACTTGAAAAACTGGCAGAACGAAAGCAATATTATGAAGAAAAGGGAATATTGGTAAACATTGGAGATTATAAGGTAGTTCATGATTGCTTTGACAAAATGAATACAATTAATTTTGTTAAGTCCATGGGAATGGATTATATTAAATCGTATACAGATTATAATAAAGTAATAAGTGAAATTAAAAATGGGGATTTGCAGTTTCCTTTGTTTGCTAAACCTAGATGTGGTAGTGGTAGTACAAATGTAGCCAAGATAAACGATATAAATCAATTGAAAAATTATTGTCAAATGAATCAGGACTATATAATACAAGAATATATTGATGGGCAGGAAATAGGTGTCGATTTGTTTGTAGATTTGATTTCGGGAGAAGTAATTTCTATTTTTGCAAAAAAGAAACTTAAAATGAGGGCTGGGGAAACAGATAAAAGCGTTTCATATAAAAATGAAACACTTTTTGATATGATAAAGAAATTTGCACGTGAGTTCAATTTGAAGGGGGTAAATGATATAGATGTTTTTGAAAAAGATGGTAAGTTCTACATTTCGGAGGTTAATCCAAGATTTGGAGGAGGATATTTGCATGCCTATGAGTGTGGTGTGAATTTTCCTGCTATGTTAATCAATAATATGAACAAAAAAGAAAACAAGCCTAATATTGGTGATTATAGAGAAAACATATATATGATGAAATACTTTGATGTAAATGTTATGGAGGTAAATTGATGAGTAGGGAAGATTTTGATAATATTTGGGAAGAGATACATGCCAATTATGGTTGGGGAAAATATCCATCAGAAAATGTAGTAAGATTTTGTGCTAGAAATTACTATAAGGTACAACCAAGAAGTAGTGTTAAAATTCTTGATTTTGGCTGTGGTGGAGGAAGTAATACATGGTATTTTGCACGGGAAGGGTTTGATACATATGCTTTTGATGGCTCGGAAAGTGCTGTGAAAAATGCAGAAAAATTACTTTTATCTGATGGATTAAGAGCAGATTTTCGTGTGATGGATGCATTAAAAGTTGATTATGAAGATTCTTTTTTTGATGTCGTAGTAGATAATTTCTGTATAGAATGTAATATAATGGAAAATATCAAAGAGATGTATAAAGATTGTTTTAGAATATTGAAGAGTGGAGGCAAATTGTTTACAGCCGTGTTTTCAACAGAAACCAAAGGATTTGGAACAGGAGTGGAGCTGGAAAAGAATACATTTAAGGATATTACGGAAGGAAGATTAGTTGGTCGAGGTGTTAGACATTTTTGGGAGAAAGATGAACTGATTACTGTTTTAAGTGAATGTGGTTTCGAGAATATAAGAGTAAACAAACATGTTTATGAAGATGATGGAGATTTGGTAGGAAAGTACATAGTTACAGGGGAGAAAAGATGAAAACCTTGATTATTGCAGAAGCGGGCGTAAATCACAATGGAGATGTTAATATTGCAAAAAAACTATGTTTAGAAGCTAAAGAAGCCGGAGCTGATGTTGTAAAATTTCAGACATGGATAACAGAGCAAATTATTACAAGAGAGGTAAAACAGGCAGAATACCAATCAGAAAATACCGGAGTGAGTCAGTCGCAGTTTGATATGCTCAAACAGCTTGAATTAACGTTTGATGAATTTAAGCAGGTAAAACAGTATTGTGATGAGATTGGAATTATTTTTGCGTCTACCGCTGACGAACGGGATAGTTTGGATTTTCTAGTAGAATTGGGTATTCCGTTTATTAAAATTGGATCTGGAGAAATAGGAAATATACCATACTTGAGGTATGTGGGAAGTAAAGGTTTGCCTATTATTTTAAGTACCGGAATGAGTACACTTGCTGATGTTGAAATGTCTATTTCTGCATTAAGAGAGGGCGGTGCGAAGGACATTTCTATTTTGCATTGTACTACTAACTATCCTTGTCCATATGATACAGTTAACCTGAATGCTATGCAAACTTTGGAGAGGGCTTTTGGGTTACAAGTTGGTTACTCAGATCATACAATAGGAATAGAAATACCCATTGCTGCAGTAACAATGGGAGCGAGGATAATAGAGAAGCATTTTACTTTGGATAAAAATATGGACGGTCCTGATCATCTTGCAAGTACAGAACCGGAAGAATTTAAGAGAATGGTTGATGCTATACGAAATGTTGAAGCTGCATTAGGGAGCGGGGTTAAGAATCCTTCGGGGTCAGAAAAAAATATATCTAAAGTAATATTAAAAAAGATAGTTGCAAAAAGAAATATTCAGGCAGGATGTGTGATATCGGAAGAAGATATATGCACAAAGAGAAGTGAAGACGGTATAAGCGCAAAATATTGGGATATTGTTGTTGGCAGTAAAGCGATTAGAGATTTTTCTGTAGAAGAAGGCATAATAATATAGTCTTATATATAGTAAATTCGGAGGAAGATGATGAAGAGAGTAGGTGTAGTAACAGCTACAAGGGCTGAGTATGGTTTATTAAAAAATACAATTGAACAAATAAATTGTGATAACGAATTGGAATTGGTTCTGATTGTAACGGGTACACATTTGCTTGAGTCATATGGTAATACGATAAATGAGATTGTTGAAGATGGCTATAAAATTGATGAGAAAGTAGATTTTTTTATGGCATCAAATGACTTTGGTGGCATATGTAAAAGTATTGGCATGGCATCAATACTTTTTTCAGATGTTTTTTTACGTAATAAGCTGGATATGCTAGTTGTATTAGGCGATAGATATGAATTACTTCCCATATGTACAGTAGCCATGAATGCTTGTATTCCTATCGCCCATATTTCAGGTGGGGAAGCTACAGAAGGAGCAATAGATGAAGTGATTAGACACTGTGTTACTAAAATGAGTTATTTACATTTTACATCATGTGAAATATATAGAAAGCGCGTGATTCAATTAGGAGAGCATCCGGATAGAGTGTTTAATTTTGGAGATGTAGGTGTTGAAAATATAAAGAAAATGAATTTGTTAACAAGAGAAGAGCTTGGAAAAGATTTAGGGATGGATTTGAGCAGACCATATTTTAGTGTGAC
This sequence comes from Lachnospiraceae bacterium, assembly GCA_029338675.1. GTDB lineage: Bacteria > Bacillota > Clostridia > Lachnospirales > Lachnospiraceae > Coprococcus_C. Next base: position 5,784 of record JAQYAV010000003.1, on the reverse strand, counting down.
TTTTCATCCGGTTACACTTGAACATAATAGTGTTGAAGAGCAGACTATGGAAATGCTAAATGCAATAAAAGAGCTGAAGGAGTATAAGTTTATTTTTACTAAATCAAATGCTGACATAGGTGGTTCAGTAATTAATGAAATGATTGATGATTTCGTGAAAAAAAACGATAATTGTGTTTGCTTTGCATCGTTAGGAATAAAGAGATACCTGAGTCTGCTGAAATATTCTTCAGGGATTGTTGGGAACTCATCTAGTGGAATTATTGAAGCACCATCATTAAAAATACCGACAGTTAATATTGGTAATAGACAAAGTGGAAGGCTTAAGGCAAAGAGTATTATTGATTGTAATCCTAAAAAGGAGGATATAGTAAAAGCTATTCAATATTCTCAAACGGATGAATTCAAAAAGATATGTAATGATGTAGAAAACCCATATGGTGAGGGGGAAACTGCATATTTGATAAAGGAAACAATCAAAGACTTTTTGAATAACAATAAGATTGATTTAAAAAAGAAATTTTATGATGTTGAGTTTGAATATTAGTTTGAAATGTTAAGTTATTGAAAGGACAAATAAGTATGAAGTGTCTTGCAATCATTCCTGCAAGAAGTGGTTCAAAAGGCTTGCCGGATAAAAATATAAAGAACTTAAATGGAAAACCGTTGATGTACTATACTATTAAAGCGGCCTTAGATTCAAAATGCTTTGAGGAAGTCATGGTATCTACAGATTCAAATCGATACGCAGAAATTGCTAAAGAATGTGGAGCAAAGGTTCCGTTCCTTCGTTCGGAAGCAACGGCTGGTGATGGAGCTGGAACCTGGGATACTGTAAGAGAGGTTCTTAATGAATATAGGAAGTTAGGCAAAGAGTTTGATTATGTTACAGTGCTTCAGCCCACATCGCCTCTTAGAGATGATGTGGATATAGTCCGTGCCTTTGAACAGCTTAGGGAAGGCTATGTAAATAATGTGGTGTCAATCGTATCAGTAGAGCATCCGGTTCAATGGTGTTTCAGATTGCCTGAAAATGGCATGTTAGATGAATTTGCACAATCACCGTATAACAATGTGCGTAGGCAGGATTTGGAGAAACATTACAGAGAAAATGGGGCAATTTATATTGTAGATGCAAAAAAAATAATGGATGATAATTATAATTTTTATGCAGACAAGTGCTTTGGGTATATTATGAGACCTGATAAATCAGTTGACATCGATACTGAATTAGATTTTATGATAGCAGAAAAAGTATATGCAAATATATTAAAATGGGATTAGTCTTTTATAACTAATCCCGTTTTTAATAAAATGTTTAACATTTCATCCAATCTGTTTTCATATGTATGATATGTACAAGTTTTGTTATAGCCGTTTATTGCAATTTGTATTCTTTCTGATTCATGTGAGAGGTAGTAATCAGTTTTTTGCATTAAATCATCCATGGAATTGAAAGAAACATAGTCTATTCCATCTAGAAAAAATTTATCTAAATCCTTTTGGTGGTTTGTCATTAAAAAACCACCTGCACCCATTATATCAAAAACTCGAAGTGGAATTCCGGCAATAATACTTCGCAATGTAATGTTTAGATTAATTTTACTCAAGTTAAAAATTTTTGGCATGGTTGTAATATAATCGACACCGTCATGAACTGTAACTTTGTTAGAAAGTCCAACTGGCCTTTCAAAGGTGTAGATACATGTATTGAAGTTGTTAGCGAGAGAATTAATAATATTTGTTCGCTCGATTTGTGCCAGTGCTCTGGAAAAACAAGTGATTAGATAATACAAATTGTCTTGTAAAATAAATTTATCACGAGGCTCTTCGTTGGACATAAGTTTAGGCATCTTATTGAAATCAATGGTTGAAAACGAAGATAAGATATCGATGTTATCAGACCAGTCACAGGAAATAGATTTTAAAATAGCATCTATATCATAGGATAAATCTGAGTCCAAAAGAGGTTTGATTTGATTATATCCATTTACACCATCGGAACAGTAAAGCTTTCCAACCATTGAAATATCGCATCTATAATTTCTAACATCTTCATCAGAAATTATTAACTCGGAAAGTCTGTTGTTGTTAACACAAAGTGGAAGATAAAATGCATTTGAAATTCCAAGTCCTTTTAAGTATGCATATTCTTTAGAGTCAAATACAAATATTCTGTTACAGGAAAAATACAAAGAATTAGTGTATAAAATAGGAAAGAAAGCATCATACATCCAACTTACATAAATAAGATTATGTTTTTGACAGACATATGCAGCGGAAGGAATAAAATTATATGAGATAACAAAGTCATAATTATCCTTGTCAATGTATTCTTCGATTTTTTGCCGACAACCCGGAGCTTCAATATCATAGGTGAACTCGTAGTTTTCGATTGTTATTACGTCAAAGCCATATAAAATTAGGGATATAGCTAAATCCGGTGTCATTAGTCCTTTATTAATTAAATATAATACTTTCATATTTTACGTCCTTTATATATAATATAATTAGTGTAACATCTTACTAAAACAAACACAACAGATTGTGCGGATTTAGTTAAAGGGAGGGATATGGTGAATACAGTACTAAAAAATAAAATCACAGAATTCTTTAATAAAACAAGTGAGAGCTTGCAAACGGGCACTATGACAATACAGGAAATACCGGTTAATGATATTTTAAAAATTATGAGAGCTGCATTCGCATGTAATGAGGGTGAAAAATCAAAAGATTCTATTGATATGTTAATAAACAATAATATAGCTATGCTATATTTAGCAATTGAAAGAAATAATTTGGCGATGGCAATAATTATAATAAGAAACATCGAACTTCAATGTATTGCTGAATTAGATATAAATGAACAGGCGTCGGATAATGTGCAGGCAGTTAGTGAGGAATTTGCTGATTATATATTACGATGTCAGAAAATGGATGCATATGTGCATAATAAGTATTCAGAATATGTGCTTGGAAACAAAAGGAAAAATCAATTTACCGGTAAGGGGGTAATATATACAGCTGTTACAGGAGGATATGATGATATATGGAATCCGGAATATGTGTCTGATGATTTTGATTATATATGTTTTACGGATGATCCTAATTATAAATCTGATGTATGGACCACTGTTCTCCTGGATAATGATGAGAGTCTTGATAATGTCAGGCTTGCCAGAAAATGTAAATGTCTGGCTTTAGACTTACTTAAGGACTATGACTATAGTATTTGGCTTGACGGTAAGTTTTGTATAAGATCTGATCCCAGAAGTTTAATTGATGCATATTCATGTGGAAGTGGATTGTTGGTATTTCCACACTTTGCAAGAGATTGTGTATATGAGGAAGCAAATGCATGTTTAACTTTGAAAAAAGGAGATCCATTTGAAATAGAGAAACAAATAAAAAAAATACGTGAAAGTGGCTATCCGGAGCATAACGGAATGGTTGATACAGGGTGTTTGATAAGAAATCATCACGATGAAAAGTTGCGTATAGTTATGAGAGAATGGTGGGAAGAAATAAAGAATGAAAGTAATAGAGATCAGTTGAGTTTTAATTACATATGTAAAAAGAATAATTATTCTTATGATTTATGTAATTTGAATTTATATGATAATATTTATCTTTATAATAAAAATCATAAATAGAATATGTATTACTTGGGAAACATAAATATTTATTTAGGGCGAGGGCTGTACGATGGACAAAAAAATGGATATATTAATATATTTTCAAAATAATATAGAAAATATGGACAAAATCGAAATTGATGACCTAAAAGATTTGGCAGGAGTTTCTTGGGACGTTTTACAGAGCGAAACTTCATTGAGTAATAAAGCAATTGCATTTGAAATTTTGGCGTATATCTCTATAAATAATAAACTTGATTTATGTGAAAGATGGACTATGTATTGGGCGTTATTTTCAAAAAAAAGCTTGCTTGATAGTGTAGTTGATTTTAGTGATATACTTGACTTGGCATATACTTCCATATATGAGGAAATAAAAAAACATATTCCTGATAGCTTGATGGAACCTATAGATGAAGTGGATTCAGATACTATAGTGATATTGACCGGTAAGTTCAATTCAAAAGAAAGTAAAATTACAAAGCGTATTATGGACTGTGCATTAGAGTTACAGAAAAATTTCAATAAAAAAATATATATAATAAATGATAACAGTACACATTTTAAACCTCTTGAATATATGGATGTATTGGATTTTTCTGAATATAATGAAGGTAATAATGGTTTTTCGGAAATCATATATTCAGATAGAAAATTATATTACTATCAAAATGGTAATGTTATGCCTGATTTACAGGCAATATCAAACTTGGTGTATAATTTGAGAAATATGAAACCGGGAATTATTTTATTTTCCGGATTTTGCAGTATAACTTTTGACATATGCTCTTCTTTTTTAAGTTCATGCAGGTTAAACAGCATAATGCTTGATGAAAATATGAATGGGTATTTAAAAGATATTTTAGATGAAGCAGGTATAGAATATATAGAAAAAGAATGTTATGTTGATGAATCAAAATTTTTTGATATAGTTGCTGACAGAAAAGTTGATAGAAGTCAATTGGAAATCTGTAAGCAAATAGAGAATAGGGTACATAATATTCAAGCTTATTCTTTAGATAATATGTGGGCAACTGTATTTAATAGTACAGTTGTTGGAAGTGAATGGCTGGAGGATACTTCGTTATCACCAGGACGAGCAGCTATTGGTTATCCGGGGCTATATGCTCTGTATAGAGTTCTTGATGAGTTCCGACCAAAAAATTTATTAGAGATGGGGCTAGGTCAATCAACAAAAATAATCGGAGCATATGCGGAACATTTTGACGCTAATCATACAGTTGTAGAACATAATCAATCATGGATTAATTTCTTTCTAAATAAGCATGGAAATAAGCCAGCGACAAAAATGGTTTGCTTAGAAGTTAAGCACGACTTGTATAGTGGCAGGAGAGTGAATACTTCGACGCCAATAAATTACTATTTGAATTTCAAAGAGAAATTTGGAGATAAAAAATTTGATTTCATTTTTATAGATGGACCAAATGGAAGTAGTGAGTTCTCACGTGTAGACATAACAGAAATACTTCCTGAATGTTTAGCCGATGAATTTGTTATTATGCTGGATGATTCAGAAAGAAATGGAGAAAAGAGAACAAATGAGGTTATATGTGAGAGTCTACATGATGCGGGTATAGTAGCATATACAACAGAAGTAGTAGGACTTAAAAATACGCGATTAATTGTATCTGAAAACCAGTCATATTTATGTACTATATAAAAAAATGCGAGCTAGCTCGCATTTTTTATTTGCTCAATTATATAAAGCATATTAGATAATCTTTGTGTATATGTATGTTTTTCGTGAATCTTGTTGTATCCGTTTGCTGCAATTCTAAGACGCTCATCTTCATTAGCAAGATAATATCGCACTTTGTCAATTAAATCCTGATGGCTTTCATACATAACAAGATCTTCATCAGGTGTAAATAATTCAGCGATTTCCGATTGGTAGTTTGTAATCAAAAAGCCACCACAACCAAGTATGTCATAAATTCTTTGTGGAACCCCAGACTGTATGCTTCTTAGAGTAATATTTAAATTTATTTTACTTAGGTTGAATACTTTGGGCATGACATTAACTGTATCAGCGGGACCATGATTATGTATATTAGGTAACATGGAAACGTCACTCAAAGTATATAAATGGGTATCGAATTCATTACTTAAAATGTTAAGTAATTTTTTT
>JAQYAV010000002.1 GCA_029338675.1 Lachnospiraceae bacterium | reverse complement strand
AGGCTACGGGTACGACTGGCTAGAAGTACGGAAAATCCAGTTTTAAAACACCTTTTAGTTAAGTTCCGCTACGTGTTTGACCACAACAAATACCTCGACAATGAGCCTAGATACAATAAAAGTTTGGGGATGTATGCCAATTACCGTACAATTAGAGACATCCTGTTTGAAGCTTTCGAAGATCTGAGGGTAGCTTACGAATTGAAGGAATACTATATTAGGTTGAATACCACTACTAGCCTTGAGGACGCACCTGAGGCCATTGACAAAGCCATTAAGGCATTCGAGAGTAGCGGTATTGACGAGTATGAAGAGTTTTACAAGATGCTGCAGAATTGGCGTGGAGAAGTAATTAACTCTTTTACTAGAATTAATGGCAGACGCATTAATAACAGCTATATGGAATCTAAGAATAAAGAGGTTGGCAGGCTCATTTTTAGTGCTAATGGTTTTAGGAACTTCAAGAGAACCCGCAACAGGATTCTGTATTGTTTGAATGGTGAAGATACATTTAAAATCTAAATAAAACAGAAATAGGGTAAAAATGGATTTCAATCCATTTCTACCCTAAAGCACAATATTAGGCGAAGCTAAACCACACTGATGGTGGAGCAAAAGCACAAGATTTGAAATAGCTAAACCACCAAAACGTTAAAGCGTTGACCACACGAACGTTAGAGCACCTACCACAGCTTTTGACGGAGAGCCATTAACAATACAAGTAACAAACAACGCACATTAATCACCATCGTTATAAAAATATTCTAGAAATTATAATTTACTGTAAGCATATAATTTCTTCCTTCACACAAATTATAGCTATAATATTCTTTATCAAATAAATTCTTTACAGCAAAACTAATGCTGCTATTTTTATCCATAGAATAAGTTAAATTAAAATCAACTACAAAATATGGATCATATGCAGTATATACACCTTTGGCAGTATCACTGTTATTATCTTGCGCATACATTTTACTTTGATAAGACCCAACAAGTTCACTGTTCCACTTGCCTGCACTATAGTCAACGCCAAGATTAAATACATGCTTAGGTACATAAGTCATTATTTTTCCTTCTGCAGCTCCATTTGTAGAACATTTATCAATTTTTGATTGTTGATACATATAATTAGCAAACATACTCCACTGGTCATTAATTTTATGGTTTAAATCTAATTCAATTCCATTGGTAGTAGCTGTACCTGCATTTTCTACTCGCTGCTTTTCTTTAGTATATGTAGAACCATTGACAGTATAAGTAATTTTTCCTAAGCCTGTTTTACGCGTATACAATAAATCATTAATATCATTATGATAATATGTAACTCCTAAAATAGTACTTTCTCCAAATTTCTTTTTATAACCTATTTCAACAGTTTTAACTGTTTGGGGCTTTAAATTAGGATTGGCTTCTGTATAAGATGCAGAGGAAGCAGAGCCAGAAAACATTTTCTGTAAAGTCGGTGCAGCAAATGCTTTACCCCAAGAAGTAAATAAATTTGATTCGTCATCTATTTTATACTGTAACGCTATTTTAGGACTAAACGAAGAATCAGAACGAGCAGGATAATATATAGTCTTAGATTTATCCTTATCTAATTGCATCCAAGAATCGTATACTTTCCAATTATCATAACGAATTCCGCTTAATATACTCCATTTATTATCAAATTTATGGTCATTTTGAATGTAAAGTCCATAACTTCTTGTATTTCCCTTGGACTGTTTATTCAATTCTCCATTTACAAGATCATGTTCCGTCTTATGCATAGAATCTTTAGTATATTGCAAACCAAAAACCATTTCGTCCTTATTTGTTAAATCCACACTTTTTTGTATATTAAAATTCCAACGTTTATTAGGTGTATCACTTTTGGTTCCTTTTCCGTTAACCGGACTTATCCAACCACTCCAATTATGTTTGGTATCTAATAAACCTAAACTAATTTTAATATCATTATCTTTATCATTGTAATTCAAAGCGTAAATATTTTGTGTTGTTCCTCCTGGCGTACCGGTATATTTACTATCATCTATTGTCAAGTATTGGCCATTTTCGAGTTTAATATTTCCTTTATATGGCTGATTATTGTATCTAATATAATTATTAAAAGCAGTATAATCATAGCCATATTCATCTTTATGATGTGTAAATGAAAACGACAACTCTTTACTATCTGTAAAATTATAAACAAACTTGCTGTGAATATTATCTTCATCAAAATGATTACGGCCTACAGTACCTGTTCTATACGTACTTGTACCAGTATTCGTTTCTGTTTTTATTAATCCAGAAATACTATTTTCATCTATAATTTTACCACTCGGTTTTTTGCTTTTAGGATCGGTATTAACAAACTTATTAACATACCCATGCGTTTCTCTACCTTCATATGCGATTCTAAAACTCAGTTTATCATTTATTTTATCACCAATACTAGCTCTCTTAATCCAAGTAGCATTACTTCCATACCCCACAGACACCTTGCGTTCACCTTTAGACGGATTTTTTGTTATAATATTAACAACACCACCCATAGCTTGACTACCATATAAAGCAGAAGCTGTACCTTTAACCACCTCAATACGAGCAACACTATCTACTGGAATATCTGACCATCCAACAACTGCTGAAGACGCATCATTTAAAGGCTGCCCATCTACTAGAACTAAATTTTGAGCTTGATTGTTTAATCCACGCATCAAAATAGTTGGACTAGAATTCGCAATACCTTTCAATCGACTACTATATATACCAGGTACCCTTGATAATACTTCGTTTATTGTATTTACATGCATTTTTTCTATATCTTTGTCAGTGACTACACTTACACTAGCCGGGATTTCAGATAGTACTTTTTCTGTTCTCGTCGCAGTAACCACCATAGTATCAAGAACATATTCGTTTAACCTTTCCTCCTTAGAGACTTTTTCTGCAGCATTGGCATTCATAACAAATCCAACACTAGTGACAGCACAGAGCACTGCTGCTGTTAAAGTTCTTTTTTCCAAAATTTTCATAATAACACCTCAACTTTATTATTAATTACTGCTATACAGAGAAGCAGCATAAATATATAATTACTACCCAACTAACGAATGGTTTAACTAATAGATATCAGATTTTATCACTGGCAACCATATAGGGGCGCTGGCTTTCACTTGGTTAAAGCCATAATACCTTTGATAACTAAAAAGTACCCTTCTGCTTCCAGCAAAAGGGTACACCTATACAAAGTGACCATTCCGTCCATCGCAGAATTTTTACAGTCTTGTTTTAGGTAGTTCTTCTGGCTCTGCTTCCTCATCAATTTCGCCTTCCCAGTTTCCCAGTGACATATTGAAATTGACTCCACATTACAGCTGCGGGACAGCACAGGATTTTCACCTGTTTCTCTATTATGCATAATAGCACCTAGAACATATTTAATATGATTTATTTTAGTCTTTCTTATAGTAATAATTACTGATACTTATTATATCTCTATAGCATGTATTAGTCAACAGTTTTCTTCAAAATTAACAGGAGCATGCGCGCTTAGTGCAAGCTCCTGTTTCGTTTATAAATTATCACTATTTTAATGCGTTCCCTGTACAATTTTTATGCCGCTAGCAGCCAGCTCATCAGCAATAGCCTTGATGGTTGGGCACAAATGCTTTTCGCCCTGCTCATCCTTTTTACTCGTACAGTTGCTTAAGTGCAAAGCATCAAGCTCCAAGGCCTTCATGCGCTCAATCTTCTTGCGAATGCCCTCTTGATTTTCTAACATGGAATCGCCACAGCCATTACAAGTCCACATAGCCATTAAGCGCAGCTCCTCCTCACCATATTGGGCAAAGGCCTTCTCCTTTTCATAAAACGCTTTCAAACAACCTGCTCCTGCGCAGGATGCAGAAGTCTTTAAGCAACGTAAAACTGCTACCTTTTTCAAATGAATAACCTCCTCAAACCATTCCTGTTGTATTTTATATTGCAGAATTAATCACCTTTATTATAACCTGAGCATACTCCTTTTGACCAGCATAAAACTTTAGAGAAGCTTTTCGGTTAAAATGATAAAGGTTACATGTTTCTTATATACTCTAAAGTAATAATTTGTTCACATATAGAACTTAT
>JAQYAV010000001.1 GCA_029338675.1 Lachnospiraceae bacterium | reverse complement strand
CCAAACTCCTGTCTCTTCCCATCGCTCATTCATATCGCTATCTTGTTTGTACATATCAATCCATGAGAAGACAACAAGTTCCCTCCCATCCAACTTGATTGATGCTCGTCCATATGAATTATGAACTTTATGATAACGTGTTAGGAAATAAGATACTCGATTCCTTAACGAATCACACAAACATTCATTTAATTGCTTATTAAGACCTGACCATGATTTATAATGCTTCATCTCTAACTCCTCTACAACTTCAAATAATCACGTGCTTTCAGACTCTCCGCAAGCCTGAAAGTTTGCGCGCAGCAATGAGCCATGCGCAGATGAACCGAATTGGCTAACGGGAGCTTGCTCACAGGCAGACATATTCGAGTTCAGATGCATACGGCGAACGCCGCGACAACGAACAAGCGCAAGCTTGTGAGTGTCGGCATGGCGATACACCTACTAACTGAAAGTTACATCTACACTTATCTTGCAGCTATTCTTTTACTTCACAAATTGATTTCAGAACATCCAACGCCTGACTACTTTCACACTTAATATCTGGCTCAATAAATTCATCCAAGCATTCTGTATCAACTCTATACCATTTTTTTGTAGATACCTGCATAACCAATCCTGATTTTGGCAGTTTAAATACAGCAATATCTCCGTAACTGCCCGGACGATTTCCTGATGCCTCGCCAATTATGGTTCCAAGATTATTATCCGCTAAAAGCATGGCAAAATCCATAGCGGAACTATATGTAAAAACGGATGTCAATGCATATACATTTCCTGTAAAAAGCAATTCCTTACTGCGTTCATTATTAATGGTACTACCTTTTGACTTTATGATAAATGGTCCCAATCGCCAATCCTGCCCCCAGCTTTTGTAAGTATCTATGTCCAAATAACGGATAAATTCATTTGCCACCAGGGAACTTCCGCCACCATTATTCCTTAAATCCACACAAACATTATTTATTCCTTTTTCCTTTACCTCTGTGAACATGGACTTAAGGCACTCTTTGTATTCGTCATTATAATTACAACTGTACAGCTCAAGCACCGCAAGATTACATTCGGGAATGATTTTATAGCTTACAAATTCATACTCCTCGTTTTCTTGTGAATCGTCAGTAATGTTATTAAAGGTCATATATTCATCATAGGTCATAAAATCTTCCCGATAATAAGTCCAATCCACCCTTTCACCTTCTGGCGTCACATAGGTGTAAATTATGCCATTCTCTAAATTAATTCCCAGATAGTCCAAATCCTCTACCGTATACAAATCACTTTTCAACCTGTTTATTCCATAGATTTCAGTCTCATAGCTAAACAAGGCTTTCTTTTCCTCAAAAAGCTCCTCAATAGAACGATTATTAATTCCTACCAGAACATCCCCTGCTATATCATGATGATATATGGATTTTAAATAATGATAATCCTGAAAATTAGCAAATATATAGGTGTGCCCATCCCCCATACTTGAAAAAATCTGCTGGATTTCTTTACATAAAACATTTGCAGTAATTCTTTCATAGCTTTTCAGATTTTCACGAGCCGTTTCATACAAAGCCTCCATATCATCCGATAACCCCGAAATGAATAAAGGATGGCATTCTTCCAGATGCTTCATTGCACAGTCAAGGTCACACATCGCATCCTCATATGTAATAACTTCATCATAATTCACACAATAATAATCCGCATTCTTTCTAAAGCTGATACTATTCCAATAAGGATTACAATAAACTCCCACTAAAACTATTACCAGAGTAAGCACATTTACTATAGTCATTACTATATTCATAACTAATTTCTTTTTCCCAATCCATAGCCAAATGTCTAAACCGATAATTGCAAGCATTAATACAGCCCCAATCCACCTCGGCATATCTATGATAAATAGATTAAAAAGGATTATTGCTACTGACAGAATAATAAAAATAAAATTAATTATAAGCTTTTGTTTTTTCATACACCTCACCACCAAATTCAAATTGAACAAAATCGCTGCGCGATGGCCTGCCAAGGCAATGTCATTTAGATAAGGATTTTATCATATCTGCCATTTTTTTGCAAAAAACACTTGACAAATTAACAAAAATTTGCGGCGAAGCCCCTTAAATATATTTATTTTTGGAGGTTTTCTTATGAATTTTGCAGAAAAAGTTAAATCAGATTTATGGACTACGATAGATGAAATGGCAATTAATTTGGCACCCTATGTTTGTAATCCAGAACGTGACTTCAAAAGGAAAAAGAAATGGGATTTTGCAACAGTTGTTAAATTTATGATTTCTATGGAGAGCCAATCTTTAAAAAACGAGCTCCACAAATATTGGGGATATTCGACAGACTGTCCTACAAATTCATCGTTCAATCAACGTAGAAGTCAAATTTTGCCAAGCGCGTTTGAATATTTATTTCATCAATTTACGGATTCACATTCAGAATCTGCGAAAGATTTTAAAGGTTATAGATTAATAGCCTGTGATGGTTCTGACATAAATATTGCGTATGATGATAAAGATCATTCAACATTTTTCCCTGCTACTTACAATAAAAACAAGGGATTCAACCAGCTCCATCTTAATGCTATGTATGATTTGATTGGGAAAATATATGTAGATGCTATTATACAGCCTGGCAGAAAGGAAAATGAAGAAAATGATTTTTGCGAAATGATTGATAAGTATTCTGGAGACAGAAAAACTATTTTTATAGCAGATCGAGGGTACGAATCTTACAATAGCTTTGCCCATGCTATCGAAAATAATGTTTATTTCTTAATTAGAGGAAAGGATATAACAAGTAATGGAATTATATCCGGATTGAAACATTTGCTTCCGAAAACAGATGAGTTTGATCGTACAATAAAAATTATTCTTACCCCCCGAAGAACAAATGAAATAATAAATAATCCTCAAATATATAAATCTTTCTACAACAAGAAATGTTTTGATTATACTAGCTCCGATGATCCATATTACAAAATAGCACTTCGGATTGCTCGATTTAAAATAGCCGATAACAAATATGAGTGCGTAATAACAAATCTTGATTCAAAGGAATTTTCAGCTAGAGAACTAAAGGAATTGTATGCAAAAAGATGGGGAATAGAAACATCTTTTCGAGAATTGAAATATGCTGTTGGTCTATCGTGTTTCCATTCAAAAAAGACAGATTATATATTACAAGAAATATGGTCGAGACTTATATTATATAATTTCTGTCAAATAATAACGATGAATGTTGCTATCAATAAATGTACTAATAAATATACCTATCAACTGAATTTTACATTTGCTATTCATGTATGTAGATTTTTTATTAGTAAAATGGCGGAGTATTCTCCGCCCGATATAGAAGCAATTATAAGTAAAGAACTATTACCAATTAGACCTGGTCGCCACGATCCTCGCAAAATCGTTTCCAAGCATGCGGTTAGTTTTCTTTATAGAGTTGCTTAATATCAAATAGAATAATAATACTTTTTCAGGCGAATGAAAAGCATTCGTCTTATTGTTGTGCTCAGAAATGTTTGAGACAGTTTATCCTATCACATGAATAAAAAATGAGGCTAATATTAAGCGATTTTCTAATCTTATCTAAATGACATTGTCTGCCAAGGCTGTGGCGCAGTGATTTTGTTCACTTCATAGTTTTATTACGTTCAAAGGCTTACTTTGATAGTTCGATCCAATATTCTCCCCGCGAAGAATAGTACACATCGACAAAGCCGTCACTGACGAAAGAATCCA